>JAABPS010000125.1 GCA_011391835.1 Desulfobacteraceae bacterium | reverse complement strand
GCGCCATTCGGGCAGACACGGACGCACTCTCCGCACGTGATGCAATGATCAACCGCATGGATGGACCTGTCATTTTTTATGCGGATTGCTTTGGTGGGGCATGCTTTTACACAAGCCGCGCATCCAGTGCACAGGTCCTGGTCAAAATGTAAAAAAGGAGATAAGTTTGTATCGTTTTTCATTTTTCTCCTTAAGTCTTAAGGAAAAAAACCATCTGGACCTGAGTTCCTTCCCCTACTCTGGATTCTATGTTGAACTGGTCTGAATTCTTTTTCATATTCGGGAGCCCCATCCCAGCGCCAAAGCCCATTTCTCTAAATTCATCCTTTGCAGTGGAATAGCCTTCTTTCATGGCCAGTTCAGTGTCTTCAATGCCAGGTCCATTGTCATTCAAATCCAGCATTATCCTGTCTGAATCAATTTCAATAGATAAGATACCATCTCCACCGTGCATGACCATGTTCATTTCACCTTCATACCCACAGATGCCTATACGCCTTATCAGTTTCGGATCCAGACCGATGGATTTCAGCATATTTTTTATGTTTACGGAAGCTTCTCCGGCGTGAGTAAAATCTTTTCCTTTAACGTGAAAGGTTTTTTTTAAGTCAGACATGAAAGGAGCAGGATCCTTTTTGGTTTATTATTTAAGCCTCACGCATTATGGCTTATAAGAAGATAAGAAAATTTAAACTTTAAGAAAATACCAGTCAGGTTTTTTTAAAGCTAAAGCCCCTATTAAGACATACGGTTCCGGATTATTTGCCGCAGTTGCTGTTTTAGCAAAATAGATCAATCATGGACAAACACTATGCTTTTCCGTCAAGCCCGGTTATCCCCCTTGCATGAAGCCTTCCGCATGAGACAAACATGGAATAAGGACTGATCAAAACCGGCACGCTCTGTTCTTTGGCCAGTTCAATTACTTCCAAAGGAGGATTTTTGCTTCGAACGAAGACAACAGCGCTTACATTTGCCACCAGGGCAGTCCTTACTGCCTGGATGGTGGTAAGCCCTGTTAAAAAAATACATTCGTCTGACAAGCCTGCAAGGATGTCACTCATGAGATCTGCCGCGCCGCCTCTGGTGATCTCTTTGTCTAATTGATCATTTCCAACCAGAACGTTTGCTTCAAGGATATCAACGATTTCAGAAAGTTTCATAAACTATTGTCCAAAATATATTAGAAACGTATTGTTACAACCAGGTTGTGGGTTTCAAATACATCTAAAATCTTGCAAAAAAAGGTGTATAGGATAAAGATAGTTGAATGTCAACGAAAAGAAGCATCTCCCTGATTAGATAAACAGAAAAATCGCTTTATATTTTAAGATATCAGATGAATTTTCTAAGAGAATTCCTTATTAATTTCCCTGTTATTCTTTATAGTCCCTGTAATTTGCTGGCTTGAATACTTATCACAAGCTCCGTCCTGTTGATGATTATTCGATTTCTTAATTTACATTGGTGCTCGACAAGGTGATCTGATATTTCTTAAATTTGTCATCCTTGTCCCTTGACTCTTGATAAGATAATAGGTTATTAAAAAAAATTTTTAAGGGATGAGTTAAATTGATTCCCTTAAAATGGGCAGTCTTTCAAAATCATGAGAAATTATTAAAGGAGATTTGATAATGGCAGTGGATGTTTATCCTCAACATGAAGATGTTTCAGCGAAGATGTGGGGGGAAATTGATCAGGTTATATCTGAAAATAAGGACAGGCCCGGTTCGATCATAGCCGTTTTAAGGAAATGTCAGGATATTGTCGGCTATCTTCCGATAGAACTTATCAATTATCTAAGTCATGGAATGAACCTGCCCTCAAGCGAAGTGTTTGGTATCGCTACATTTTATTCGCTTTTTTCATTGAAACCAAAAGGCAGGCACAATATAAAAATATGTTTGGGAACAGCATGCTATGTAAAAGGCATGCGTGAAATAATGGATCGTATCAGAAGCACCTATAAAATGCATGTGGGAGAGACAACGCAAGACCGCCGATTTTCATTAGAGGCTGTGAGATGTTTAGGCGCATGCGGCCTGGCGCCTGTAGTAGTAGTTAACCAGGATATCCATGGCATCATGAGTGCGGACAAAATTACAGATGTCCTGATAACTTACGAATAAAGTCATTTGAATTAAAAGAAGTTAGATGAATTTGTTTATAAGAGTTTGTATTGTACTATGAAAATATTTGAAGTGAGGGATATACTTGAAGCAACAGTACTTGCGGGCGAGGACCAACTCCACAAAACAGTGGTGGCCGCTGGCGGCGCTGACTTAATGTCGGATATACTGGCCGCAACCGCAAAGGACGCTGTCCTTCTTACCGGGCTGAATACCGAACATGTATTTCGAACCGGCAAAATTGCTGAAGTAGGGGCTATTGTTTTTGTTAGAGGGAAAAAGCCGGATGAAAAAATGATGAAAACGACAGGGGCTTACGGCATACCTGTCTTGTCAACCCGATTTTCTTTATTTGTAGCGAGCGGCCGACTCTATATGAATGGTTTAAGGGGACTTAACGGTTCGTGGTAAATGGTAATTTTTAGCAGAGGAAGAGAATGAACAAAACAAGAATTCAGTTAATGTTGTGCGGTGGCACGGGATGCCATGCGAATGATAGCAAAAAATTTCAGGAGGCACTTGAAAAAGAACTGGAAAAACAAGGGCTTTCTAAAGAGGTGAAAGTTATTGAAACAGGATGTAATGGTTTTTGCGCTGTAGGGCCTGTGATGCTTGTTCAGCCGGAAGGGATTTTCTATCAGAAACTCAAGGTAAACGATGTCCCAAAGCTTGTGGAGGAGCATTTTCTTAAAGGCCGGCCTGTACAAAGTCTTTTCTACGTGGAGCCAGCATCGAAAGAAACCATTCCCAATATGAATGATATTTCTTTTTTTAAGCAGCAAATGTTCTGGGTGATGCGAAACAAGGGGGCCATTGATCCGGAAGTCATTGATGAATATATCGCCAAAGATGGCTATTTTGGCGCTTCAAAGGCGCTCAACGAGATGACGCCTGAAGACATCATTAACGAGATGAAGGTATCCGGGCTGAGAGGAAGAGGGGGCGCCGGGTTCCCCACGTGGATGAAATGGGATAGAGCAAAATCCAGCCAAGGCGAAACGAAATATGTTTTGTGTAACGCGGATGAAGGAGATCCGGGTGCGTTTATGGACAGAAGTATTTTAGAATCTGATCCCCATGCAATTTTAGAGGGAATGATCATTGCTGCAAAGGCGATCAATGCTCACCAGGGGTATATTTATGCCAGAACGGAATATCCCCTTGCCATAAGACGTCTGGAAATCGCCATTCAGCAGGCCAGCGATTATGGCCTTCTGGGTAAGGATATTTTGGGCTCAGGTTTTGATTTTGATATAGAAATCTATCAGGGGGCGGGTGCATTTGTATGCGGCGAAGAAACAGCGCTCATGCGATCTATTGAAGGAAAGCGGGGGATGCCGCGTCCCCGACCGCCTTTTCCAGCGCAAAAAGGTCTCTGGGAGAAGCCCACCATATTGAATAATGTTGAAACGTTTGCCAATGTGCCGCAGATTATTCTGAAGGGTGGCGCATGGTATTCCAGTGTGGGGACGGAAACCAGCAAGGGAACAAAGGTCTTTGCCTTATCCGGCGATGTAAATAATATCGGTCTGGTCGAAGTACCCATGGGGACAACGTTAAGGGCCATTATATATGATATTGGGGGAGGTATCCCCAATAAAAGAAAGTTCAAAGCCGTGCAGCTTGGCGGTCCTTCCGGTGGATGCATTCCTGAGCAGCTTCTTGACACGAGAGTGGATTATGAGGAAATAGCAAAGGTCGGGGCAATTATGGGATCAGGCGGCGTGATCGTCATGGATGAGAAAACCTGCATGGTCGATATGGCCCGCTTTTTTATGGATTTTGTTCAGGATGAATCATGCGGGAAGTGTTCACCGTGCCGTGAGGGAACCCTAAGGCTTTTACAAGTACTTGAAAAAATATGTGAAGGAAAAGGGGAGCCGGAAGATATTGTCATATTGCGGGATCTTTCGGAAATTATTAAAACATCGGCGCTTTGTGGCCTGGGTCAAACAGGGCCAAATCCCGTACTGTCCACCCTCCGGTACTTCATGGATGAATACAAAGCGCATATTTATGAAAAAAGATGTCCTGCCAAACGATGTATTTCTCTTTTAAAATTTGAAGTGGATCCGGAAATGTGTAAAAAGTGCGGTCTATGTTTTAAGGCATGTCCTTCGGAGGCTATTACCTGGGTGAAAAAAGAGGTGGCCGTCATTGATAAGGAAAAATGTATCAAGTGTATGACATGCTTTGATAAATGCAAGTTTGATGCGATTTTTTAAATAAAAAGCATCGTAAAAAACCCATGGATTTGAAACTAAATATATCCAGGGCAGGAACATTCATCCACGCAGAAGTTTTAGGAGTATAAATACGGTCTTAATTTCCATATAAGCCGTCTCAGGTTAAACAGGTTAAAGCCTATGACAACCGAAGAAGGAATTGTCGTAGAAGCAGGTGCCGGAATTGCATGGGTGAAGACGGAAAAATCGGGAGATTGTGCGTCATGCGCTGCCGCAGGTAGCTGTATTCCTTTTGGCGGCGGAAATCATGTAAAAACAGAAGTAATTAATACCGTTGGTGCAGCTCCTGGCGACAGAGTCGTACTCAGTTTTAGCTCATCTTCTTTGCTCAAAGCCGCTTTTTTCTTGTATATGTTTCCAATTTTATGCCTGATTGCAGGAGCGATTGCGGGCATGATGATAGCGCCATTACTTGCTATTGATGAGCAGGTCCTTTCAGCTGTTGTTGGTTTTTCCTCTTTGTTGGGTGCGATTGTAATCATCAGGGTTAGGGGAGACAACATGTCTCAAAAAGATGAGTACCGACCACAAATTATACGAATTTTAAAGCGGCGATAGAAAGATTGTTTTCAGGGTGTTTTCCTAATCTTCGGGATAGTCAACAAGCTCTCCCCTGTAGTTTTCAATCGTTAATTTATTTTTTAAAACCTCTTTTTTATATTCCGGAAGCAGTGGAACCTTGCCTCCTCCTTTTGGAAGATCGATCATGTAGTTTGGCACACATAAACCTGAGACATACCCCCGCAGTTTTTTTAATATATCCAATCCCTCTTTAACGGACACCCGAAAATGTCCTGTCCCCCGAACCGGGTCCGGATGATACAGAGAGTAGGGCTTTACCCTGATCTTTACAAGACGTTGCATTAACTGTTTCATGATGGTTGCATTATTATTTATCCCTTTCAGGAGAACCGTCTGAGAGCCCAGAGGGATGCCGGCATCTGACAGAATAGCGCAGGCAGATGACGATGCAAACGTAATTTCATCTGGATGATTGAAATGAATATTCATAAAAACGGGATGGTATTGACGGATCATTTCTGCAAGCGCCGGTGTTACCCGCTGGGGGAGCGTGCAGGGAACGCGCGTGTGTATGCGAAGTATTTCGATGTGCCTGATTAATCTTAGCTGATCCATGATTGAGTTTAATTCTTCATCTTCTAAGAGCAATGGATCGCCTCCGGAAATAATCACTTCGTGAATAGACCGGTTCGCTTTGATATATGCCATGCCATCGTTGATGGTTTTCTGGGTGACAACGAACGGATGCCCCACTTTTCTTTTTCGCATGCAGAATCGGCAATATACGGCGCACTGATTCGAGACCATAAACAGGACACGGCCCGGGTAGCGGTGAATCAGGTTGGGAACCGGTGACTGAAATTCTTCGTCAAGAGGATCATTTTTCATCGTATCTTCCATTAGTTCCTGTATGTCCGGAACACTCTGCTTAAAAATAGCAGCCCCTCCAGATTTGATCAGCGATAAATAATATGGATTTATCCGCATGGGATAGCGTGCAATTACTTTTCGGATGAGTGACGGGTCAACGGGCAGATGGGCGGCAATTTCTTCAGCCTTTGTTATGCTGGCAGATAAGATATCATGCCAGTCCATGGGCTGTTCTATTTGAAAAATATTTTCTTGAGGCTGTAGAGTCATTGTTCAATTTGTCGTTATTTTATGGGTAGTATGACCCGCTGTAAAGGCGCTAAAAGGATACCGGTGTTTTCGTCCGGCCTGATTTCATGTGAACATGCGTTGGTAAATGTCTTCCTGTTCATCAAGGATTTCGCGAAGAATTTTTATCGTGGTCATTGGGTTCATATCACGCAACGAAGCACCACAATATTTTTTCCATTATCGCTATTCCGGGTTTTCAAGGTTGTCCTGGAGACAAAGCTCTTGCCGGACTCTCGTTGAAGCCGTTGAACGGTTCTGTTTATTTCATTTAATCGTTCATTGATTTGGATGTCTTTTGGGCTGAATTTTTTTGATACCATTCCCTTTGCGCCGGGACAGAGCCGGTAGGTAAGAATATTCAATTCAGGGTGCGTGATGACTTCAAACAAGGGTCTCTTATCGATTTCTTTAGAGAATTTCCGGGCTGTTTCAATGCCGTGTTCATAAAGCAAAGAGTATCCCTTGGAGCCCATAATCTTCAGCGCGCTGTCGAGGATCAGGGAGCTGGCCTCTCTGGATCCTGAAAGGGATTTGATGCCCAGATCAACAGAGCCGGGACGGTTTATGTAGTTCGCATGATAGGCAACGACGTCCATGGCAGAAGGATTTCTGAAATACACCATCCCGCAGCCCATGGGCATGTAAAATTGCTTATGGCCGTCGATGGTAATGGAATCTGCCATTTCGATTCCGTCAAGCAGATGTCTGTATTTTTCAGACATGATGATGGGCCCGCCCCATGCTGCATCCACATGAAAATGAATCTTACGCTGTTTGCAGATTTCACCGATTTTTCGTAACGGATCGATGGTGCCAGTTTCCGTGGCGCCTGCAACACCAATGATGGCAAGGATCTTTGTTTTGCCTTGATCACGACCTATTTCTTTGATCTGATTATTTAAACACATAAGATCAATGCGGTTATTGCGATCTATTTCTATTGGGATAATATTTTGGCTGCCGATCCCGAGGAGTCCTCCTGCTTTTCTCAGGGAATAGTGCCCAAGCTTTGAGGCCAGGACAACACATCTTTTTATTCCATACGCCTTATATGCTTCTTGAATTCCTTCCTGTTCAATGCCAGTGAAATTTTCTTTTGGGGAAAAGAGCGTATTTCTCGCAACCCATAGTGCGGTGATGTTGGCCAGGGTGCCGCATTCAACAAATGATCCGAGCGTAGAGTTTGTATTTTGCACATGCTTCCTGTAAAAGGATTCACTTCGGCGATAGATCATTCTATGAATTTTTGCCAGTACCTGTTTCTCCAACACCGAACAGACCTTTGAGGTTTCAAGTTTTACAACGTTTTGATTCAGGGCTGCGACAATCGTCTTGAGGTGGATCATAAAAAAAGGTATGGCAGATGTCATATGGCCAACAAAATACGGGGATGTGATATTGACTGCATGCGGTGCGATATCTTCAATAAGGTCCGTAATAACATCGGCAAGCTTTTTTTCCGGATTTTTGCTGATTCGGGTGCCCGACAGGTTGTCGGAGAGCTCTTTAAGGCTTACTTCTTCAGTGATACCAACATGTTCACGGAGAAAATCGTGGAGCCCAAACTGGATTTGCTCCATATATTTAAGTAATGTTGATTTGGTTCTCTCGTCATCCGGCCTTATGAATGTTCTCATAAGGGTATTCCAGTCTGCGACGAGT
>JAABPS010000124.1 GCA_011391835.1 Desulfobacteraceae bacterium | reverse complement strand
TCTGTTTAGAAAGAAACTCAGAGAACAGACGGAGCGGCACGATGAAGGGGATGAATGGATCGGCACTGGAGGCACATCGCCATTTGGCCATTCCGGCCGCAGACCCGGAGGTTTGCGAATTGGCGGTGTGTCTAAAAATAAATCGGCCATCAAAGTGGCCAATGAAAGGCGGTACAAGGATTATTCAGGGCAGGGTCCGTTGACCAGTGCGTCCATTGGTGAAGCGCTAAAAAGGCTCAGACATCTTGTACCTGTTGGGCCCAAGGACAGGCTCAATATTGATGAAACCATATACCACACAGTTAAGCGGGGCGGAGAAATCGAGCTGGTCTTTGAAAACGATCTTCGGGACCGCCTTAAAGTTATCCTGGCCATTGACAACGGCGGATGGTCCATGGACCCGTATGTATCTGTGGTTCAAACCCTTTTCGATTACGCCAGAGCACAATTCAAAGACCTGACCACCTATTACTTCCACAATACCATATATGACAGGGTATGGAAGGACCCTCAGCGGATGAAAAAACCGAAGAAAATTGAAGAATTCACCCGTCTGGATCCGGATATACGGCTGATTCTTGTGGGCGATGCGAGCATGGCGCCCTATGAGCTTTTTGCAGAAAATGGATCTATTTATGCCAGTGAACGAAGCGGGTCACCGGGCATGGACCGGCTTAAATTTCTTGCCAAAACATTTCCCCGCTGTGTCTGGTTAAACCCTGTTTCTGAACATGTATGGAATTACACGCAAACCATCCGAGCCATTGGGATGATTATCCCCATGTTTCCGCTTTCACTGGATGGGCTTGAGATGGCTGTCACTTGTTTGACGAAAAAGAACTAAATCTCTTAAGAAACATCGAAATAAATGAAGCCGACCAGCAAACTGATCGGCTTCATTTATTCTAAATGTTTCTATCAAATAAAAACTACTTTTTGTATTTTGCAATCAATGCCGGTGGAATCTGAATAGGAACCATTCCCTTAAATGAAACCGGTTCCATACCCTCAGAAGCAACCCAGCCGTTCGGCCATACACCTAAAAATTCACCGTTTTGCCACTGACAACCCAAACTGGTCTGATACCCAGGACCCCATGTGATATCGTGATCCGGTTCATACGCTATCTTTCCTGAAGGCAGAATATACTCTGTTTGTTCTATCAGGGTTATAATTGGATCTGCTTCAAGCGTTCCCGCCTGTTCAATCGTCGGAGCCAGGATATACTTTATAGCGGAATAGGTATCTGCTGTATATGGCGGTACGGCTCCATACCTTTTCATGTATTCATCAACAAAAGGCTTTGTACGCTCATTTACTTCGATATTTTTGGCATAGGTGCTCATCGTAAATACATAATTGCTCATGCCGCCGGTGGCTTCATGAAATGTATCCTTTTGTGCCTCAACGTTAATTCCAAAAAGAAATGCCGGTGTCTCTAATTCATTTGCCTGTTTGACAAATGTCACGCCCACCGCAGCGGAAAAAACAGTAAAAATAATATCTGCGCCAGCGCTTTGAATGGCTGACAGCTCTGCGGTTACATCTGTGGCAGTTTGTGAAGGCTGCCACACACCAACAACTTCCATGCCCATTTTGGGAATAACGACTTTAGCAGCTTCCAGAATTTTTTCCACCCATGCCTGTTTTTCCATAACAATGGCTACTTTCGGCTTTTCGATACCCAATTCTTTTTTCAGCAGATCAGCAACCGTCTTCAAATGAATAAACGTGGTCTGTCCGAGAAAAGATGACTTAAACGGTGTAAGGCGGAACCAGTATTTATACCGGTCATAATCCTGAGCCACCCGTCCGCATAACTCATTATCGGCCGCGCCGCATCCTATAAATATCTTTTTATTGTCCACAGCGATATCCTGCATGGCCAAAACCGCCTCAGTTCTAAAACCTCCCACAATAAAATCTACTTGATCAGACACGCAGAGTTTTTCCATGGCATTGGTAGCATCCGTCAGGCTTATGAATTCATTGGAATCTCCTTTGACCAATTCGATCTTCATTTTTTTATCGCCAACTTTTACGCCGCCTTCGGCATTAATTTCATCAACAGCCATCACAGCGCCATTCCAGTGCCCCTCGCCCTGGGTGAAATTCATGGGGCCGATAACACCAATCTTAATAACCTCACCCCCAACTCCTTCATCCTTCTTCGCGCAGCCGCTAACTATCAGCATGCCGGCCACAACCATAACACTCAATACAACAGCAAACTTCTTCATGACACTCCTTCTCATTTAACTCGTTAATTATTCATGGCGTAACTGTTCCTGCGCAACTAAGGCAGGATCATTTCCCGCCGCCTCTATACATCCTAAAAATCAGGGAAAAAAATACAACTGCCAATACTGAATGCACGAAGCAATTTTTATCTTCGTCCTGGCAATTGCGAACCGTTCATACATTTGACAACTGTTTAAGTCAAGGGAAAAAAGAAGTACTTCATGCAAGTAATGAAGAATCTTTTCATATATGATAGCAGTAAGTTAAAAGGGTCTTATTGGGCGGGGCGGTACATGTTAGACCACACCTCCGATGGTGGGAAAGTTTTAACAAAATGAGGAGTATCAAAGGGCATGATATTATTTTCCCGGATGAAATCGGTTTACTAACAAACCAAATTTGTTCAATATTTTGTCATTTCCCCGTCGGGTGTAGCGCAGAATAATGTATACATCCATAATTTCATCCACGCGCTCTTTGAGGCGTCTTTCTTTTCTGCCGATCTCTGCTGCATAGTCTCTGGGCCCCTGATCCGCTCTTCGTGGGAACCCGGCCTTTGCAAGCTTTGAACAAAACTTTAAATAGATACGCTGAATGGGATCCTTTCTGCTGGCCCGGGTTTTTGAAAACAATCCCGCTGACAGAAGAATGCCTGAAAGAATAACCAGCGAAAGAACTGCGAGAAGTGATTTTATTTTTCCTTTTAGTGTTTCCAGATGAATGCCAAACCGTGATAAAAACGATTTCTGGTCATCCGATGAATACCCGATGAAAAAAGAATCCCACTGAGCATTTATGGCCTCCCATCGGTTTCGTATCTGTTCGCGAAAGGTTATAAAAACCCCTCGCTGTCCTGATGATAAAAAATCCGGAAGCTCATCTGCAGGAACTGCCATTTCCATGCCTTGCTCTATCCGCGATGGCGCTACCGCATAGGTGGGATCCACCCGTGTCCAGCCCTTGCCCTTTAACCAGACTTCTACCCATACATGAGCATCGGATTGCCGGACCAGAATATAGTTTCCATAGGGATTGGTTTTTCCTCCCAGATACCCCCCTATCACCCGGGCAGGAATGCCGGCAGCCCGCATGAGAAAAGCAAACGCAGACGCAAAATGCTCGCAAAATCCCTGTTTTTTATTAAATAAAAAATCATCAATGGGATTGCTCCCCAGCAGGGGGGGATTGAGTGTGTATATAAAATTGTTTTCTTTAAAATAATTTAAAGCCGTTTCAACGATCTGTTCATCTGTCCGAGCTTCGGATCGGGATTCGGATGCCCAAGTATGCGCAAGCTCACGGGCCTTTTTATTTCCTTGAGCAGGAAGTTTGAGCGCTATCCTTTCCCACGGTTTTAATTTGCCGGTGTTATAGGAGGTGTATGATTTCAGATAAAAGCGCTGTTTATGCCGCAATTCATACCGAAGCCTCAGCGAGTAATCATCCAGTAATTGCGACTGGCCTGGTTCATTTGCCGGTAAATCAAGAGCAAAGAGCCATTTTTTATTATGCGGCTCAAGGATGACACTGTACTCATAGGGTTGAGCGCCGGAAATTGGCACTTGCAACTGGGGCGCCCGTATGCCAACATGCCACCGCGCGCCTTCACACCGCCATAGCACGATACCCCGCCAGTAACGAGTTTCAGGCTTCGGGAGGTCGCCGGAAAACTCAGCCCGAAACGCATTCTCATTATTCTGAACCAGCTTTGAAATATCTCCCATATTCAGACTGTCGTTAAAACCCGTGGTCGCTGTATGCTGGCGGGCAAACCCCCATAAACTTCCCTGGATTCGCGGGAAAAGAAAAAATAAAAGAAGCATCAGAGGGATGGCCTGAAGTAAAATTTTTGCAGATTGCTTTGCGCTTTCCTTTAATCTTCCGGATGGGTGGTTCACATGAATCAATACCCCTGTTGTAACGAAAACAGAAAAAAACATATACAGGGTAATGGCAAGGGTTTCGGATTCAAACAGGCTGGTAATCACGATAAAATAGGCGATAAAAGCTGTTATCATTTGATCCCTGTGGGTCTTGGTTTCTAAGGGTTTTAAGCCTGCCATGATTGCCAGTAAACCGACAAACGAACCTCCGCCGATAATTTTTCCGTAGGATATAGCCACGCCAAAAAAACCGGCAACAGTCAGTATAAATCGGGTTATCCGGCCCGGCCCGGCCCATCCATATTTGACTGCCATCAGCATATAGCCCCACAGTAAAATACACCAGCCCACAATCCAGGGTTTCAGATGAGGTATCTGGGGAGCAATGGCGATCACCAGCGCGCCAATCATCGGCACCATATTTTTATCAAACGATTTCATCTTTTTTATCCGGCAGGGCAAACATGGCCAGGGCCTTCAGGCATCTGTGTTTATGCGCGTCCCCTGAGCCCTGATCGATGAATTCTCCGGGCAAGGTGAGTCCATACACAAGGTTCATCCGGTGAAGCTTCAGGATCCCGTGAGTGAGAATAGATAGTTTCTTTTCAATATTCATTGATGCAACGGAATCCCAGGTTAAACATACGGCAGAGCCGGCCTTGCCCACAAACAATTTTGTAAACAGATCCAGACCTCTGGAAAAGGCTTTCCAGGAAATACGCTGAAGAGGGTCTCCGGGCTGATAGGGCCGCAGTTCCTTAAAATCATCCACACCAGTTATCTCCTTTCCATTTTCATCATCACCCGACGATGTATCCGCACCCAAATTGAGTTGCCCTGCCAGGGGTTTTGGATACACCGTGCACGCTGTATGGATTGGCAACACAACCCACGCGCGGAAGAGCCCCATGGGATACCGCGATGAAATAACCAATGGGCCCGGAGTGAATCTGCCTCTTTTTTGAGTCATGGCATGAACGTTTATGTGGCTGTTTGTATCCAAAGCAATGTCTCGAATCGTCTCCTTTTCGCCCTTATAGGAAAACGAAATAGCAAACCGCCTGTATTTTTCTGAACAAACATAAAATTCAAACACCGCCGCTTCTTCTGCAAAAACAGGTTCGGTGCCTGAAGAGATAATGCGAATCCCCGTCATATTCCGGATGGCATGCAGCATGGAAATAAACGTCATGCTTCCCAGAAGAAAGGTTAACAAAAATCCAAGATTATTGCTGTAATTAATCGATCCAATCAGCATGCCGATGAGAATGACGATGAATAATAAACCCTGGGCTGTTGGCAAAATATAAATCCGCCGCCAATGCAACTGATGGGGCAGTTGAATGGATGTCTTCCGTGGAAAAAAGATTTTCAATCTGCCGCTTTTTTTCATGGAATGGGGACTTCCATTATAAAGGCGTTTATTTTTTCATTTGAAAACTGCTGAAGATCATCTTTTGAACGGAGCCTGTGGCCAATGACCCAGGGAAGTATCTGCTGGAGATCTTCCGGCAACGTATGATCCCTGCCGTGAAGAAACGCCCATGATTTTGCGGTCTGCAGCAACGCCATTCCTGCCCGTGGGGACAGCCCCATGTAAAAATGTGGAGATGTTCGCGTATAATCGAGAATATCCTGAAGGTATTCCAGCATGGCATCTGAAACATGCACCCCGGAAATCATCCGCTGAGTTTTTAACACTGTTTCTTTTTCAAGAGACGGTTTGATTTTGGGCAAAAGGCTTTTTGGCTCGTCTCCTTTTAACAACTGATGTTCAGCCTGCCTGCCTGGATAACCGATTTCAATACGCATCAAAAATCTGTCTAATTGCGACTCTGGCAGAGGAAAAGTGCCTGAATATTCATAGGGATTTTGCGTGGCGATTACAAAAAAAGGGTCATCCAGCAATCGTGTTTTTCCCTCTATCGTAACCTGGTGTTCTTCCATAGCTTCAAGAAGGGCGCTCTGGGTTTTTGGTGTAGCCCTGTTGATCTCATCAGCCAGCAGCACATGCGTGAAAATAGGCCCCGGATGAAACAGAAAGGATCCGCTTTTCTGTTCAAATACCGACACCCCCAGAATATCTCCTGGCAGCATATCGCTGGTGCATTGTATTCTTCGAAAGCTAAGCCCAAGGCATAAGGATAATACCTTGCCCAAAGTCGTTTTACCGATACCCGGCATGTCTTCAATCAGCAAATGCCCCCGTGCGAAAAAGCAGGTGAGCGCCAGCCGTATCTGTTTTTCTTTTCCAAGGATGATGCGTCCTATCTGCTTGACAATACTTTCATATTTTTCTTCCATCATGGTGTCTGTTTCCTTTTCCGTTAGCCTGATCCTTATATCGTCATTATAGCTTCTTTAGTTTAGATTTTTATGGTCATATTACCCCAATGGTGAATAGGGCGGTACCAGGATGACCCCGTATAAAGAATTGCTCCGGGTAATACATATCGAAAGCATAAGCATTTGATTTTTTCTAATTTAAGTGATAGATAGCCTTTCCAAAAGGCTAATTCATATTTGAACGATTATAATACCCTTAACCGGTTGGCCTGATAATACCTGAATTGGGTATTGCTTTCAAATATTTTAAGTCAGCAAAGGAATGGTCTCATGAAAAAGCTGCTCGCTGGTATAGTTGTAATTTTTCTATGTTCTGCTATTTTTTTACTTCCCTATGCATTCGCCGATCTCAATCAATATCGATATTTTCAAAGGGGAAAACATTACTTCAGTATTGGCGATTATGACAAGGCCATAGAAGACTTTACCCGGGCTATAGAATTGGAACACAACTTTGTATTCGCTTACACAGAGCGGGGACTTGCATGGGAAATGAAGGGGTTTCATGAAAAAGCGCTGGCAGATTATGATAAAGCGCTGGAGATTAATCCGGAATACGAAAAAGCCTATAAGGACAGGGCAATGACATGGCAGGCTATGGGTGAGTATGCCAAAGCCCTTGACGATTATACCAGAGCCATCGAGCTGAACCCTGAGGATTCAGAGGCGTTTTACCAGATTGGCTGTATTTATTGTAAGCAGAAAGACAATAAAGATGCTCTGAAATTTTTAGAAATGGCATTTGAAAACGGCTTCGATGATTTTGAGTCCATTGAAACCAATCCGGTCTGGGAAGGTGTAAAAGACTTATCCGAATTTAAAGAACTCATGCAAAAATATAAAGAATCAGCCGCCCTGGAATCAGATGAAATGCTATAGCAGTTCACTTAAGTCTATTTTCTAAATGTTCGACGAAATATTTGCATAAAAAAGATCAGCTATCCGATGCAGGAAACCATCTCTAAATCTGGCATAGTTATCGTTATTCACATGTCATGTACCACTAATTTTCATCCAGCTTAAATAACTTTCTGGCAATATCAACATAATTTGAATTCTTCCCATGTCGCCCCTTCTCTTTCAATAACACGGTGGGATCATGGAGAATCTTGCTGATCAGCGCATCTGTCATCCGGATGATCGCCCGGGTGTCCGCTTCGGACAAGTGGCGCATGGACTGGAGAGTTTTTTCAACTTCTGCTTTTGCGATACTGTCCATTTTACTTCGGAGTGCAATAATTGTCGGCACTGCATCCAGGCTTTCATACCACCGCCTGAACTGGATAACTGCCTCTTCGATAATCCGTTCAGCCTTGATTGCGGCTTTATTCCTGTCTTCAATATTTTGGTCAATCACCCCCTGAAGGTCATCAATATCATACACATAGGA
>JAABPS010000123.1 GCA_011391835.1 Desulfobacteraceae bacterium | reverse complement strand
AAGTCTGTAGACCAAAAGGAGGGCGAGTATGACCCGTGAAGAGATTCTTAAACAAGCTGAATACATTTTTAACGCTAGCAGAATGATTCGTGTTCATCTTGCCGGAATGCGAACAACACATGAAAAAAAGACGGAAAAAGATAATAAAGACAGTGAGTTGACCATGTCTCAGGTATTTGCGTTAACAGCCGTTGATGAGCATGGATGTTTGACCGTTAAAGAACTGTCAAAGTTACTTGGGATTTCATCTCCGTCAACGACCGTGATTATCGATAATATGGTTAAAAAAGGTATGTTTACACGAGAGCATAGTGAAGAAGACAGGCGTAAAGTTATTGTGCAAATTGCTCCGGCTTTTTCGGACAAAGTGAATTATGTCAAAAAACTATATATGCAGACTATCATTGATTTGATCCATAAAATCGGGCCGGAAACCACCCGCAAATGGTGTGAGGTCGTTTCCGAGATAAAGAGAGCAATAAAAGAATAGCTTTTATGATCAATGCATAATGAAAAAATCTTTCTGCAAGATAGTTGTGTTTAAATGAACATTAACTCTTTAAAAGGAGAAAAGGAAAATGAAATTAAAAGCGAGCATTCACATGTTGGTTCAGACGGTTTTAATGGGGTGTCTTATTCTTTTAATCATGGTGGGATGCGCATCTCCTCAGCATGAAGGCAAAGCGCTACGATCAAAGTTCATATATGACGAATTCGATCAGATAAATCTTTATTATAAAACAAAGGATATTCAAACTTATCGCGAATTACTGCCCGATGTATTTGAAATGCCGGATGAACCAATGGTCAAGGTTTTTTTCGCGGACTATTATAAGATGGACGATACAACAGAGCCATATCAGGAAGCGGCGATTTTCCTTCTGGCAAAATATAAAGGCAAAAATGCGTGGCATTGCCTGACCATGCCGGTTACCAGTGAAGCCGCCCGCTTTGGTGGTGTTACGTATCTGGGTTACCCAAAGATATTGGCCAATATTACAATTGAACGAAATGTACCAAAGTATAAGGGAGAGCTTAACTTAAACGGAAAAACCGTTATGGTCATGGCGCATGAGGTCCAAGATCGCGCGATAACAGCAGAAGAAGAGCAGTATTTTAAAGACCTAACAGCAATTCCAAGCCTGAATATTTTAAATGGCGAAGTCTATGAACCAAAGATCGGCGGCAATCAAAACGCACTGGAGGTGTCCAGGTCATATCCTGATAAGTTTATTGTAAAGGTGGGAAAGGCGGCGCTGACAGTTGACCGGAAAGCAGCGGGTAATTATTCAGAAAGAATGGCAAAGATATACAGTATCGCGCCAAGCGAAAATGTTCTGGCGTACTATCTTCAGTGCAAATTTACGTTATGGTTTCAGCGGTAGGCTCTATTTGCATAAAGAGATTTTTTTGATACCCCAAAAAAATCAAATAGAACCTCGGCAAACAATCCGCAGTTTGAAATCAGATTTGGATTTTTGGAAACATGCAACCTTTCCGCCTTGCCGAGAACAAACACCATGATACTGAAATTTAAAGGATAACGAGTTGTTCATATAGCGCATATAGAAGAAGGAGGATAGTATGGATGAACGAGAAAGGAAAGACGAACTGCTGATAACAAGACGTGAGGCGCTAAAATTGGCTGGGTTTACTGTCGCTGGCGCGACAATTTCAATGGCATGTGGGGGCGCAGAAGCCTTGGCTGCATCAAAGGAACAAAAAGCGGAATTAACGGCTTCTGGATCGGAAAGTCAATTTTTCCCGAACCTTTTTACTCCGCTATCCATAGGAACCTTTACCGTTCGAAACCGTATCCTGAGCACGGCCCATTTTACCGGATTTGCTAAACACGGCGTTCCCTCCGAAAAACATAAAAATTATTGGGGATCCAAGGCAAAGGGAGGCATCGGCCTGATTATCACAGAAGTCCAGCCAATTCATCCCACAGCAGGCATCACTCCGTCTATGATACAAAACTATCGGGATGACATCATCCCTGCATTTAAGCCTGTGGTCGATGAAGTCCATAGGTATGGGGCAAAGTTAATCGCCCAGGTCTGGCACCCAGGTTCTTCAACCCTTCCCTATGCCGTTTCCGAACTTGTATCCGCATCCGATGTCCCAAGCAAAACCTATGGCGGAAAACCTCGCCCATTAGCCGTAGATGAAATAAAAGCGCTTGTGAAAAGTTATGGCAAAAGCGCATACCGTTTACGAAAAGCCGGGCTGGATGGTGTTGAAATACATTGCGCGCACAAATATCTGCCGCAGCAATTTATGTCACCTCTTTATAACCGAAGGACAGATGAATATGGGGGTAGCGAGGAAAATCGAATCCGATTTCCGATGGAAATAATCGAGGCAGTGCGAACCGAAGTGGGAGATGACTTTACGGTGGGCATACGGATCACGGCCGATGAATTCACGGAAGACGGCCTTCAATTAAAAGATATGAAGCGTATTGTGAAAATGCTGACAGCGTCCGGCAAATTAGATTATGTAAATGTCAGTTTGGATGGCCCGGATATTATTGCTCCCATGGGCAGGAAACACGGGGCGTACGTGTATTTGGCGGAGGAAATAAAGAAAGTCGTTAACATGCCCGTGTTTTGTATCGGGAGGATTACGGATCCGGCAATGGCTGAATCGATTATCTTAAAAGAACGCGCCGATATGGTGGGGATGACACGGGCCAATATGGCGGATCCAGAATTGGCGAATAAGGCGAAGCAAGGTAGAGCAGATGAAATACGCACATGCATTGGGTTGATGCTTTGCTGGTCCCGGACCAATCATCCAGAAGGGGTCACCTGTGCTTTAAATCCCAGTGTAGGCAATGAAGAAACGTATAAGATAGTGCCTGCTGAAGTAAAGAAAAAAGTGATGGTGGTCGGCAGCGGTATAGCAGGCATGGAAGCTGCGCGCGTTTCCGCCCAGAGAGGTCATTTGGTAACGTTGATCGAAAAAGAAAACTGGTTGGGCGGCCAGCTTGTCATTGCATCCAAAGCGCCAACACGTGAGGAAATGGCCAAACCGATTGAATATTATAAACGTCATTTTGAAAAATTAAAAGTGAACGTTCAATTAAATACAACGGTCACAAAAGAAATGATTCTTCAGGAGAATCCTGACACGGTTATTATTGCCACCGGCGGTGTGCCCGGAACGCTGGATGTGCCGGGTGGCGATAGTAAGCATGTGGTTCAGGGCAGAGATGTTCTTCTGGGTTTAGTAAAGCCAGGAAGAAATGTAGTTGTTGTTGGATCGGAAGGCGGTATGGAAGTATGGAATACAGCTGAATTTATTGCCGATCAAGGGAACAAGGTTGAAGTCGTCTTGCCATATCGTGAATCAAGAAAAGGCGTTGAGATGGTAACCAGTTATTTCTTGTTTGATCGGCTTGATGGAAAACATGCTGAAATTACAGTAAATACGACGGTAGAAAAGATAACCGGGAATGCTGTTATTGTATCTACACGGGGAAAGGAGCGCCTGATAGAAGGTGTCGATAGCGTCGTGTTGTGCCTGGGGAGTACTCCAAATGACGATTTGCTCAAAGCAATGGAGCGAACGGCCATCGATATGATCGCCGTAGGGCAATGTAGAAAAGTTGGTAAACTGGCAGATTCTGTATTAGAGGGGCTTAAGGCTGGGCTAAACGTATAACATATGACGGGTATCGTATTGATTGAGAAAGCAGAGCTGCTTCAAAACCCGTGGAAGGTTCGAATGTGATTTTCGTGTCGATCGGATAAGTCATAAAAAAGGAGAGAAAAATGGCCGAATTTTCTGAAGGGGGAAAAAGCTTCCTTTTAAATGAAAAACTGCAAAAAACACTTAATCTCATTAATATAACTGCGATCTTTATTTTTTTCGGTGTGTTTGTACTTACTTTGATTACAGGGAGTAACACGTATTTGATGTCGAGACTGAAAGGAGAAGTTATTGACAGATTCATTCAAGCAAATCCGGATTTATTGAAAGATATTACACAAAGAATAGATAAACGAGCCACGGCAGTCATGATAAACAACCTGCTGGCCAGTGAGCCGGCGTTTTTAAACGAATATATTAATCATATAGATCCTTCATTAATCGCAGGCGCGATTAATGAAATAAATCGTAGAAATCCGGATTTTTACAGTCGCATTGTAAAAGACATGGACGCCACTGCTGCGGGCAATTCAATAAATACTGTCCTGAACAATAATAAAGTATTTTTCAACGATTTGACCGTATCGGTGGACATGAAAGCTCTTGCGGCTCTGGCAAACAGTTCGCTAAGAAAAAATCCTGCTGTTGTAAACGATGTGGTTGGCAATCTGCAGCCAGAGTTAATTGCTGCTTCGGTTAATAGGATCATTCGCCATCAGAGACAATTTGCGAATGTGTTTATAGGGGCTATTGACGTGGAAGCAGTTGGCGCGCTCATCGATGTGTTAATAAAAGAACAGCCTGACCATATGGCTGCTCTCATGAATCAGACGATGGAATTAATGAGGACAGGTTTTTACGGTGACATGGACTTAAGGAAATATGATGAAGACTTCTTAAAGTAGATGATCCTTATATGTTACGATGACTGTATTTTTATCTTTTTCTTGTTTGAATATTTCGCAGATGATCGATGTTCATGCGGTCTAACCAATTAACTTCGAAAACATGTTGTACCCATTTTTATGCCCAGATCAAGCGCTTCGTTATTCATTTTCAGCAATTCCTGAGGGATCCGTGTTTCCAGGACGTTCATGATTGATTCCGGTTTGACAAGCTTTGTTAAACTGATGAGAGCGCCCAGCACGCAGATGTTAAATACCACTGGCTTTTTGATGGTTTCCATAACGGTTGCGTACATGGGGAGACGTATCTGCCTGGCATCTGCTTTGCGGTCCGTATTTACGAATTTTTCATCAGAGAGAAGCAGTCCGCCGGGACGTATCAAGGGGCTGTATGCATTATAGGCGGCCTGGGTCAGGCAGATCAGCACATTTGGCTGGATGACTTTGGGAAAATCGATTGTTGAGTCTGAGATGATCACATCACTTCGGGACACACCGCCTCGTGCCTGCGGGCCGTACGCCTGGGACTGGACGGCCATCATATCTTCATAAAGGACTGCAGCTTCAGCCAATATGACAGCGGCCGTGATAATGCCCTGGCCGCCGGATCCAGAGAATATGATTCTGCATTTTTCCATTTTTATTCCGTCTTTCCCTCAACTGCCTTTTTTGCCTTTTCTATTATTTTATCATATTCGCTGCAATATTCAGGGATTTGCTTCTGAACGAAAATCCCCCGTTCAAGTAAATTGGGATTTTCCTGTTTCTTTTTTGATCCAATGGTGGTGGTGTTTTCCTTGTAGTGTTCAAGCATGTCTGCAGGCGTTCCCATCTTATTTTTTCTGCCAAAGTATTCCGGGCACTGGGAAAGAACTTCTACGGCGGAAAATCCTTTGTGCTCAATGGCTGCTTTTAATATGTCGGTGAGCTGCTGCACATGGTAGGTGGTTGAACGGGCGACAAAGGAAGCTCCCGCGGCTTTTGCCAGTTCCACCACATCAAAATCATGGTCAATATTAGAATAAGGCGCAGTGGTGGCCAGGGTGCCAAAACCGGAAAGAGGAGAGTACTGCCCGCCCGTCATTCCGTATGTCCGGTTGTTCATGATAATAGCTGTCATGTCAATATTTCTCCGGGCAGTATGGATGAAATGATTCCCACCGATGGCCAGCGCATCGCCATCCCCCATAGGGACAATGAGGGTCAGCTCAGGTCTGCTCATCTTAATCCCTGTGGCAAAGGAAAGGGCGCGACCATGAAGAGTATGCATGGTATGAAAATCCACATATCCGGAAATCCGTGAGGAACAGCCGATGCCGGAGACCATTACAATGTTGCTCTTATTGATACCCAGCGCTTCTATGGCACGCAGCAGCGCATTGAGAACAATCCCATGCCCGCATCCTGAGCACCACAGATGCGGGAAAAAGCGTTCTCGGATATAGTCTTTGATAGGCATATCAGACACCTTTTCCCTGGATGAGCCTGATAATTTTTTTGATATCATCCGGGGTTATCAGTTCGCCGTCAATCCGGTTGGCAAGAAAGACTTTCCCAGGATCATGCACCGCCAGTTTGACTTCATGGGTGATCTGCCCCATGTTCATCTCAACAACCACGATGGTTCTGGCGTTTTCACATTTCTGCCGGATCATACCGTACGGAAAAGGCCACAGTGTTTGCAGTTCAATCAGGCCGAGCTGTTCTCCTCTGGCCCTTCGTTCTTTTACAAGGTGCAGGGAGGATCGGGCAGACGATCCATAGGAGATCAGAATGGTTGCCGCGTCTTCAAGAAAGTATTCCTTCCAGCGGGCGATCTGGTGCACGTTGTTATTAATCTTATCCACCAGATGACGAAGCAGTCCATGGACGACCTGAGGGTTGTCCGTAGGAAAGCCCCACATATCGTGAAACAATCCGGTAACATTGTATCGGTGAATACCGCCGAAATCCGACATGGGGAGGCGGCCGTCTTCACGGGGCAGATACGGGTGATAATCTACATCCCTTTTTACCTCTGTTTTGAGCCGCTGGACCAGAGGTATTTCTCCTTTTTGAGGTATCACCAGCCGTTCACGCATATGCCCGATGACTTCATCAAACAGGAGGATCACCGGTGTCCGATAGGTTTCAGCCATATTAAACGCCTCTACGGTTATGGCAAACACATCCGGATGATTGGAGGCAGTCAGAACAATGATGGCGTGATCTCCGTGGGTTCCCCATCTGGACTGGTTTACATCTCCCTGGCTGACATGGGTTGGATTGCCGGTGGATGGACCGCCTCGCTGCACATTGACAATCACGCAGGGGATTTCCGTCATGATGGCATACCCCAGTGCTTCCTGCTTCAATGAAAATCCCGGTCCGCTGGTGGCTGTCATGACTTTATGGCCGGTCAGAGATGCGCCGATAATAGCACACATGGAGGCGATTTCATCTTCCATCTGGAGAAATTTACCACCCATCTGGGGGAGACGAATGGACAGCATCTCAGCGATTTCGGTTGATGGCGTGATGGGATATCCTGCGAAAAAATCAAGGCCCGCATACAATGCGCCTTCCACGCACGCCTCATTTCCCTGGATGAATTTAAGGTTTTTTTTCATCTTCTGTTATTACCTCAATGGCAAGATCCGGGCATCTGAGTTCACACAGTTTACAACATATACAGTCTTCCGGACGAACGGCCACAGCCTTGTTTTCATCATCAAGTTCAAGAACATTTTTTGGGCAGAGCTGGACACAGATGCCGCATCCCTTGCACCAGTCTCTGTTTATTCTATGTTCCTTTAGTTTTAATTTTGGCATGGAATATGTAGAATTGAAAGTTGAGTATTCTCTTTATAAACCAAAACCGGCTTATTTACAAGATACTTTATCCATGTGAGGCGGACAGGCCGCTTTTTCTAATGGGGCTTTTTGGGGTAAGGCGTATTCTTTGCTGCCATGGATGTTTTCTTTTGAATCAAATCACTTCAGCCTGTTTGAGCTTCTGGAGGTATGCATTGCTGATCCCCCACTCTTTGAGTGCGGTTTCCGTATGCTGGCCCGGGGATGGAGGAGGGCTTTGAATTTCGGGTATTGTTCGAGAAAATCGGGGAGCTGGTGCGGGCTGGGTAACGCCGGTTACTTCGATAAATGTCTTCCGTGAAACATTCTGGGGGTGTTTTATGGCTTCTTCAAAGGACAATACGGGCGCAAAACAGGCATCGGTTCCTTCCATAATTTCACACCATTCATCCCGCGTTTTCGTTTTAAAAAGAGCTTCCATTTTCATTTTCAGCTCAGGCCACTTT
>JAABPS010000122.1 GCA_011391835.1 Desulfobacteraceae bacterium | reverse complement strand
TCATATAAACAGGCATATCGGTTTTCAGTGATGCCAGATCGCAGTCCGTGAAATCAAAATAGAATTTACCGCCCCCATTAAATTCGACAGCGCCATAAATTGCCGGAGGATTCACCGACGCAGCGAGCATATCTCCGGTAAAGCTTGCGATTTTGCCTATCTTATCCGAGAATAGATAGGGTTCCATCTGGTTTACGGCCTGGCATTTGGGATTGACGCATATCTGCTGGGGAGGGAGCTGCGGAGTTCCGCATTTCTTGCACTTTCCTCCCCACAAGCCAAGGATAAATTTTCTTGACCGCCACAAAGATGACCAGCGGGTCCAGTTGTCTTCTTCTCCGCGCATGCCTCTATCGCCGGGCAGAATGTCACGCCATACAAGGTATTTGGTATAATTGTCCAGATTTGCCTTATTGGCCAGACTTCCGGAGATGCCGGTGATGTTTTTCAGCTTTTTGTTAGCGTCCGTTACTTCAAAAAACAGTGCGTCACATCCACTGCCAAAACTGATGACTAAAATTTTGTCTCCGGGCTTTGCATCTTCCAGAGATTTTACCAGCATGACAAGCGCGTGAGGTGTTCCGGTTTCGCCTATTTCAGCCTGAAGATTGTTCTGATCCGCTTCAGGTGCGATGCCGAGCAGCTTGTTCAGTGATTTTCGCGCGCCGCTATAGTGACATGGATAAACAACTTTTTTGAAGTCCGTTATCTTTACTTTATATTTTTCCAGAAGTCCGTTTACTGCTTCTGGGATAAACTTCATGAATCCAAGATCACGGATCCAGCGTTCCTCCCACTGACGGTCATATTTGGTAAAGGCTCCCCGGTAATGGTCTCCAAAGTCATAGGTTACGGAATAGTACCCCTTAAATTCCGCTATGACATTTTTACTCCCTACCACCAGGGCTGCGGCTGCGTCTCCAAAGATCAACTCCTGTGGGGATGCCGGTTTTCCCAGTCTGCAATCCGCAGACGTGACAACCGCAGTGTTCAGCCTTTTTGACTCAACGCCTTCCAGTGCTGCGAGCAGTGCCGTGGTGCCCGCCTTGATGCCGCCTGAAAAGTCCGCCGCACGTACCTGATCTTTTAATCCAAGCGCTGGCGCAATAATTCCTGCATTTAACCTTTCCTTATAGGGCATGGTGGTGGATGCAAAATATACTGCGTCCACGGTGGATCGGTCGATGCCGTTTAGAGCGTCGATGCCAGCAGCAACAGCCATTGTGATACTGTCCTCATCAAAATTTGCCACAGCCTTTTCACCCGCCGCATTGGTGATATTGGCGGGATTCATCCAGCCCATGGCGCCGTAAACAAGTCCACGGTTGAGTCTGTACCTTGGCACATACCCCCCGTAAGAACAAATTCCGAACATACACCCTCCTTTCCAGATTTAAAAACTGATGTATTTAACCTGATCTTTTTATACCGGAAAATAAAACCATGCATATATCATTGGTTATATCATCCGGCGACATCTTCCGATCAAAAATGACATTCGGCAGGCAATGAAGTTCAATGGCTCCCAGAATATGCTGCCGCAGACTTTTCAGTTTAATATCATTTCTGATCTCACCATTTTTCACACCCTCTTTAAGGATTTTCAGGATAATCCTTCCATATTGTTTTGCCAGTTTGTATGCGTCACTTTGAAAATATTCCTGATAGCTGTTTACCTCGATCATCTGAATCCTGGCAAATATACGATTGTTATTATAGCTGTTAATGTGATACCAGATCAGCTTTTGTATCTTATTGAGCGCGCCGTCCACACCTTTAAGAGACTGTTCCAGTTGAGAGATAAAATGCTTTAGCCCTTCTGCCATGGCTTGATGCAGCAGGCCCCGCTTATCCCTGAAATATTTATATATCAGCGCTTCGTTGACTCCTGCGGTTTTGGCTATCTCAGCCCATGTGATGGTGCTAAAATCCCTCTCGCGTATCAGCGCTCTGAAGGCATCTAAAATTTTTATATAACCAGCAGGTAAGATTTTGGAGTTTTCAGGTTCAGTGTAAGCTTCAGCTTGAATTTTTGCTCTCATACCAGATTTGTTGTCAAGTTGAGTGATGTATCCGGTTCCGGGTTCTTGTTTGCCTGTTTCACTGAATTGGATTATCGATACATGGTCTTTTGGACCATTAAAATATTCAGGAGATGGGAAAGGTAAGTAATACATACTTATTTATTAGTCAAGAAAATTTTTAGGGCCTTAGTCTATGGGTAATTAGAATTTAACATACTGATTAAATTAAT
Source organism: Desulfobacteraceae bacterium (assembly GCA_011391835.1). GTDB lineage: Bacteria > Desulfobacterota > Desulfobacteria > Desulfobacterales > JAABPS01 > JAABPS01. The sequence continues at coordinate 5,632 of JAABPS010000122.1, read as the reverse complement.
AAATTATTCACTCAATCCTTCGGATTTGTCCAGTAAGTGATCCTGAAAAATGTCAGAGAAAGACGTGTGTCTCTAAGGCACACCCTATGGTAGCCGGTGATGGAATTTTAAATAAAACGCTTCATTAGCTCATGAATCATCTCATCTGCGTTTTCCGGGGTGATCCCGAGCTGAATACGAACCTTATTTGCTTTTTCAAACCGCCTGGGGTTTTTCATGTCTTCAGGACCTGAAAAGAGCCCGAGGCGCCTTCCGACCTGATACACACACTGCTGTTCCGGGTTCATATCGAGGAATGATTGTAATATGGAGAGCATTTTTTCTTTATCTCCGGGGAGGGTTCCTTCCACATTTTCACAAAGATTCAATATGTGATCGCTTTTGATCATACTGGTAATTCCGTTCAGATGATCAATAAATGTAAATATTTCCTGCGCCATCATTCTATCATCACATTTTTCGAAACGTCCGGCGCGATATTCTTCAAACAGCGGTACATGTTCAGGAATGGCCAGAGTTCGAAGGCGGATAAAATCGGGGTTTATCTGGTTGATAGTTTCGGCGGTTTCCAGGGCGTGTATGTCTGACAGGTGTTTTCCGCCCAGACCCGGCATGACATATTCTGAAAGCTCGATGCCAGCATTTTTAACTTTTTTCCCGGCCCTGATGTGAACCTCCTGGGTCGCACCCTTTTTCACCATTTTCAATACCTGGTCGGAACCTGATTCAAGGCCTATATGAATTCTGTTTAAACCAGCCCGGGCGAGACCCTTCATGTCATCATCGTTTATGCGGGAGATGGTATGGGATCTCGCGTATGAGGTAATCCTTTCTATCCAGGGGAAGCATTGCTTCAGGTGCTGCAAAATATCCACAAGATCCGACGGCTTCATGATTAAGCTATTGGCATCCTGAAGAAAAACAGAGCTCAGCCCTCCGGCAAACCAGTTTACAGCTGCGTGAAAGGCCTGAAGTTCTTCAGGGGCAATATGCTGAGCCATGGTTATCAGTTCTGCACGGCTTACATATTCGGGCGCTGCTGCCAGTGCCTGAATTTTTTCAACAAATTTGGCAACTGTATCAATATCTCTTTTTACATCATTGACTTCACGTATAGAGAATTTCTCGCCCTTATACACAGGGCAGAAGGAGCAATGGTTCCATGGGCAGTTGCGTGTAATGCGGATCAGAAGGCTGTATGCTTCGCTTGGCGGCCGGATGGGGCCCTGTTCAAAGCCGGTATAGGCAGGAGTTGTATTGTTTTTTACGTCCATTGAAATATCTTTTTATTTATGACCGGTTGTCTATTGAATACCTTTTTTCATGCTGCTAAACTAATCACTGAATTGATTTGAATCAAGATATAAATATGCATACCTTTTTGAGATCCATTTTTTTGATCATACGAATACGTATTTGACAAGAATGTACTACTTGAAATAAGAGAGGGGTATTTATTTTGATCGGGACATACCTATTTTGATGCGGAGCTGAATGTGAAGAATTCAACAAAAGTCTTAGTTGCAGTCATCGTATTATTACTGTTTCTGCCTGTATGTATCCTCCTTGATTTTATATATTATCTTCACGCACCGCTGCGCGGGGAAGAAGCAAAAGTCAATCTTACGATTCATCCGGGTCAGGGATTTGATAACATGATGGAACTTCTTGAAAAATCAAACATGATCCGACAGCCGGATAAATTTAAACTATATGCACGGTTGAGAGGCTTTGATAAAAAATTAAAAGCCGGCGACTATTCCATCTCCACGTCCATGTCTCCGTCCGAACTACTTGACATGATGGTCAATGGAAGGGTAGCGCTTCACAAACTGACAATTCCGGAAGGATATAACCTTTATCAGATTGCTTCTGCTGCCGAAGAAGCAGGGATCGTATCTCAAGAAGACTTTCTCATCACCGCGACGGATGAAACCTTTGTTCGCGAAATGGGGATCGACGCTGACACGTTTGAAGGGTATCTGTTCCCGGAAACATATTATTTCCATAAAGGGGTCTCTGCCAGAAAAATGATATCTGCCATGGTCCAGCGTTTTAACTCTGTGTTTGAAGAGGCATGGGGAAAACGGGCACAGAATCTTGACTTGTCCATACATGAGGTGGTTACCCTGGCGTCTATTATTGAAAAGGAGACGGGCGCTCCATTTGAACGTCCTGTCATATCATCGGTATTTCATAACCGTCTCAGGCGAGGAATGCGCCTGGAGACGGATCCGACCGTTATTTATGGCCTGAAAAATTTTAACGGCAATCTGACACGCAAAGATCTGTTGACGCCCTCGGCCTATAACACATATTTAATTCATGGTCTTCCGCCGGGTCCGATTGCCAATCCTGGACGAGACGCCCTTGCGGCAGCTCTGTTCCCGGCGGATACCCATTATTTATATTTTGTGTCAAAAAGAGATCATACGCATCAGTTTTCGACCAATCTCAGTGACCACAATAATGCAGTAAGAACATATCAGCTACGAAGGTAAATCAATGGATATTAAAAAATTTTCCAAAAAACAACTGGCAGGCCAGCGCCTGATGGTAGGTTTTGAAGGCACGAAACTGAATAAAGAATTGAAGCTTCTTATTGATCAGCTCAACGTGGGCGGGATTATTCTTTTTTCACACAACCTGTCTTCTCCTGAACAGATCAAAGAGCTTTGTTCATCTGCACAGGAATATGCCATAACATGCGGCCAGCCGCCTTTGTTTATTGCGATTGACCAGGAAGGCGGCGAGGTTGCACGGCTCAAGGACCCATTTACCCAGTTCCCAGGCAATCCGAGCATGAAGAATACAAAAGACGCGGCAGCATTTGCCAGAATTACAGCCAAGGAACTTTCAGGTGTGGGGATCAATATGAATATGGCGCCGGTTATGGACGTGGTGCCGGAAGGTACGGAAAGTATCATGGCAGGACGTATATTCGGAAACGATCCGGCATTCGTATCGAAGATGGGCTCAAGCGTCATAAAGCATCTTCAGAAAAATGGCATTATGGCTGTAGCCAAGCATTTTCCAGGCATTGGGAGAACCACGCTCGATTCACATCTCGAACTGCCGATTCTTGCTTCGGAGCGGCATGAACTGGAATCCTTTGATTATCTTCCGTTTCATGCAGCCATCCGAGCAGGGGTTTCGGGTATTATGCTGTCTCATATCGTGTACAGCAAGATTGATCTGGAATGGCCTGCGAGCCTTTCTGTTCATATCGCAAAAAATCTTCTTCGGAGCCGTTTGGGATTTAAGGGGCTGGTCATAACCGACGACCTGGATATGAATGCTATTTCGAAAAATTTCAGCCTGAATTCAGCGATCCATCAAATACTTATGGCAGAGATTGACATTGTGCTCATTTGCCACAAAGGGCCCAATATTAAAGCTGCTTTTGAAAAGATTCTGGAATATTATGATGGATCGGATGAAATGAAAGACAAGGGGAGGGCATCGGTAGAGCGGATCATGAAGATTAAGAAAAAGTATCCGCCCGCGTGATATCTGCCCGAATAGATTTTTCTTTATTCTTTTGACAGGACGGTAAAGGCTCGTTTAACGCTTTCCCCGTTTTCATCAACCAGGGTCAGTATATGCCTTCCTGGATCGGGAGCAATTTCCATCTGGTGAATATCTTGTGTTGCCCCAAGATACTGGTTATCCAGATGCCAGTAAATGGTGGAGGCTGCGTTCCTGTGAGCGGCCACGCACACGGTTTTTCCCCGGCTGCCGTCCAGTTCCAGAGGGACATAGAGACGGCTTTCTTTGTCCGGGCTGATGATGCTTACAGATGGACTTCTCAGTGCATGGATGCTTTTGGCGCAGTCATCCCGATACGGCGGCAGCGGGCAATAATCTGAATGCTTCTTTTTGTAATACCATTCTATGGCCGGTGGAAGAACAAACCATTTCACGGCCCTCATATTGGCAATTCGATCACACTCGCTGTGAATCCGCCAGGTCAGTGTTTTATCACAATGGATGATTTTACAGTACGGACATGGAGGCGATCTGAGCCCTGTATAGGGTATCAGGATTTTTGTTTTGTTTGAGCAATGAGGTCCTGCCCTGAATCCACTCTGGGAGCATACGTCGGCTTCAACAAGATCAGCTTCCGGGCACTTAAACCATCCGCCATGTTCAAACAATCCAAAAAGATCAAACAAGATAGGGGCTGCGGTGGCAATGCCGGTTAACTCCGGGCGGCCCTCACCATCTGCGTTTCCGGTCCAAACCCCAATGGCATGTTGCGGTGTGACACCGACAGCCCAGCCGTCCCTATAACCGAAACTGGTGCCGGTTTTCCATGCCACTTTCTGGGATGAATGAAATGACTGCCAGGCGACCTCATCTCCGGGACGAATAACATCCAGCATTGCCTGTAAGGTTAACCAGCATGCAGGTGCGTCCAGGGGTTCAGCACCCTCTGTTTTTTTAGAAGGCGCATCTTGTTTCGTGGACATATATTCCTGATTCACCAGATACTGGGGAGGAAAAAATACAGGTGTGGACTTCTCTGATGCTTTCGAATAATTGTTTACCGAGCGGGCCATCCCCGCATAGATGCCGGTGATATCCCACAGTGTTCCTTCTGCGCCTCCTAATATGAGAGAAAGGCCATAATCACCGGCGGGCCGATGAAGCGATTGCATGCCAAGTTCTTTTAGCAGGAAATAAAGACGATCGACACCAAAGGAAAAAAGCATACGTACCGCAGGGACATTGAGGGAGCGGGAGAGAGCCATATAGGCCGGTATGGCGCCGTTGTAAGTCTTTGAGTAATTCTGGGGGGCGAATCCACCCATCCGCATGGGAATATCGGGAACCAGTTCGGATGGAAGGATTTCTCCTGATTGAAGCATGCCTGCGTAAAGAAGCGGCTTTAAAATACTTCCCGTGCTCCTCCGGGAAGTGATAATGTCTACATGATTTGAATGCTGAGAGTCCTCTGTATCCAATACATTGCCCACATAGGCAAGCACATTGCCGCTGTCAACCTCAAGGATTAAGGCAGCCGCATTGTGGATCAGATTTTTGGATAGTTGATTATGATGTCTCTTTAAAATAGTGTTTGCCTGAATCTGAATTTGTTTATCAATGGTTGTCTGGATGCGGAATCGCTCACTGATGTCTGAGTGTCTGTTGCGATATTTATTGGCTGCGTGTGCTCTATAGGCAAGTTCGCGCGATAACAGATGAGGCGCAAGGCGCGGAAGCGGATGGGGCGCTGACGGGAGGGGTTCATTTTTAGCGAGTTTGCAGGAAAGAGAATCGATCACACCATCTCCATTGAGCATGTCAAGAAGCGCATCTCTTTTCTTTTTGAGTTTTTCCCTGTTTTTGCCCGGGTGAATCATTGCCGGATTATTGGGCAGTACGGCGAGCATGGCGACTTCTGCCCATGTGAGATTTTCCGGTTTTCTTCCAAAATATCGCCATGCGGCAGTTTCGATGCCGACAATGTTTCCGCCAAACGGGGCATGACTGGCAAAGAGTGTTAAAATTTCTTTTTTGCTGGAAAAAAGTTCAAGCTTGATGGCCAGAAATATTTCAATTGTCTTTTCAACCATTGTTCTCGGGCGATGTTGTCTTGACAGACGTATCACCTGCATGGTGATGGTGC
>JAABPS010000121.1 GCA_011391835.1 Desulfobacteraceae bacterium | reverse complement strand
CAACTACGGCCTCGTCGGACAGCCACTTCATGACCGTTGCCGCAACGATGATGGTATCATCCGTCGCATCGGCAGCGGCCTTTTTGATTGTCGGCCGCTTCCGACTTGCAAACTTACTCAGGTTCATGCCCTACCCGGTTGTGGGCGGATTTCTAGCCGGTTCCGGATGGCTGCTCAGTGTGGGCGGCATTTCAGTGATGTGCGGTGTCTCCCCCTCTCCGGAAACTATGCATAAAATGATAACGCCTGCCGTGGCGTACCTTTGGCTACCTGGAGTGGTTTACGGGATCGCGCTGTTCGCGGTGATGATTCGTTGGTCCCATTTTCTCATTCTGCCGGGTTCCATGGCTATTGCTACCGCGTTGTTCTATGTCGGATTTGCCGTCGCCGGAATCTCCATCGACAACGCCAAATCAGCCGGATTCCTCGTATCGGGCCTCCCTGCCAACGGACTCTGGCCAGCGTTCAGCGTTTCGGATCTGTCTCTGATCAACTGGGCAGTAGTGTGGCATCAGGTCCCCGGTGTTTTGACGGTGGTGCTGGTAACCGTAGTTGGGATGCTGCTAAACATGAGCGGCATTGAGTTAGGAACCGGTAGCGAGACCGATATGAACAGTGAGTTCACCGTGTGCGGCTCGGCCAATTTTCTGGCCGGCTGTGGGGGCTCCATTCCCGGTTACCCTGCCATTTCTCTGTCACTTCTGGGATTCAAGACCGGAGCAATTTCCCGCTGGACTGCGCTCGTAACGGCTGCCGTTGTAGGCGTCGTTCTTTTTGCCGGAGGGCGCGTTCTGGAGTTCTTTCCCAGGCCGCTCCTGGGCGGCCTGCTGCTGCTGCTGGGTCTGTTTTTCATATACGACTGGCTGATCGTAACGCGAAAACGCCTTCCCCTGGCCGATTATGGTATAGTGGTATGTATTTTTCTAGTAATCGGCATTTTCGGCTTCATTCAAGGTGTGGCTTTCGGCCTGGTGGCCACGGTAATTTTCTTCGTGGTGCGCTTCAGCCGCGTACCTGTGGTTGCCTCCAGCTTTTCAGCCGTAAACCGGCACAGCCTAAAACAGCGCCCCATCCCCCACAGAAAAATTCTCACCACCGAGGGCGGACGTATCATCGGCTATGAACTGGCCGGTTATCTCTTTTTCGGCTCCACAGCCACCCTGGTGGCTTCTCTTAAGGAGAAACTGTCAACAAAACCGCACCCGGCATTGGTAATTATCGACTTTAAAAACGTCTCCGGATTTGATGTGTCGGCCATCAACAACTTCACTCGATTTGTCGTTACCGCGGCCGCCGGTAGAATCTTGGTAGTTTTTACCTCGGCACCCGAGCGATTTGTCGAAACGCTGAAAGCGCACCTACCGGAGCCTGCGGCATCATTCATAGCTTTCTTCCCGGACCTCGACCACGGATTGGAGTGGTGCGAAGAGCAGATCATATGCGGGGCACTGACTGAAACAACGACCTCGGTCGGCAACCGAGATGTCCTGTTTGACCAATCCGTGGATGACGTCATCGCCCACTTGGAACGACAAGAACGTTTCGAGGCATTGGTCGAGAGCCTTGCTCCCTGGCTTCAGCATCGCGACTACAGCGCCAACGCCGTCATTATGGCCAAGAACTCCCGCCTGGACACTCTCTATCTGGTGGTTTCCGGGGAAGCCACCGAAACTAATCCCGATACGGGTATGCGCCAGCGCACTTTTGCCCCCGGCGATGTGATCGCGCCACAAGCCGCTTTCAGCACAACCACCGCCGAAAACACTATCTTAGCAGCCAATACCTGCAAGGTAGCACTTTTGACACAGGATGCCCGACAGCTCCTCGAGAATGAGGCACCAGAGCTGGCCATCAGCCTACATGGGTACATAATACAAAAACGGGCAGACTGAGAGATCTTTGAATAATGATAGAATCATATGAGGCATAGTAGGGGATATGTGCCGAAAAAAATATCCGCATACACACTGCAAAATATCGTGTCTGCTTAAACTTGACATAGAAGCCTGTTAGTGAGACATATTAAAATATACATAGCAACTTCTTCTTTTTAGAATCATGTTCTGATAAAAAACTGATCGGAATGTCATTTTTCCCCTAAATAATTAAATTCTTAAAGGAGGGCGCCATGGCGAGCCAGAAGGATGCGATTTACGCATCATACAAAACGAAATTGAAGGATATAGACGTAGCCCTGCTGATCGGATCCGAGACGAATCGGCTGTCCGTAGGTGATATTATATTACATAACAAATCTTCCGAGGAAGATCGGGCAGTGATGAAAGCCTGTTTGATGAAGCATCCAAAATCCGCAGTTGTTGATACGTTTCTGAATCTTCTTATACATGCTCGTGAACAAAAAGCTCATAAGAAAGACTGATAAACAGACATAACCAATTCTCAATCCAAGAGGATCTCCAAACCGGCATTGATGGAGCCTTTTTTGACATCTTGTCAATTTTGAACCGAAACAGCGAGCGCATTCCCCGTCTGCTCTGCGGCGGGGTTAGCGAGCAAATTAAAAAACAGATTATATTCCTTACGGTGAAGATTCCCCGACCGCTCTGCGACGGGGAGCTTCAATAAATGGGCCCGGTTGATCCGTTTATGTGTTTGAAATACCAGGTAACCAAAGAGAACTACAAATGTTAAAAGGGAATCTAAATACCAGCTACCGTTCCGTTAAAATGCTGCTGGGCTGCCTTCTTGTACTTGTATTATCCTCTTGCTGCCGGCTGCTTCCAATAGCTGATCCCGGACATCAGCAAATATCCGCGCCAGCCTCCGATTTCAACCGCTTGTTCGAGCGAAGGAGTGACGGATGGACCGGCGGTGACGGCACCGTTTCCATTTTACTGCCGGATGGTCGCACAGCCTGGCTGTTCGGCGATACGTTACTGGGAACCGTCTCGGTCGATGAAACTCGCTCAGTCGATACCCCCTTTATCCGAAATTCGCTGTTGGTGCAAAACGGCACCCGGATTGAAACCCGTATGCGTTTTGCCGGGGGGGAACCAACCTCGTTTTTTGTTCCTTCGTCTGCGGACCAATGGTTCTGGCCGGGCCATGGCACAGTGGATGGCGATCAACTAAAAATTTTCCTGCATCGTTTTGAACAAACCGAGCCCAAATTGTGGGCCTGGCGCTGGGTCGGCACCGACCTGGCGAGTGTTTCCCTGCCATCATTGGAATTGACCGGCATTGAACCCGCACCCTCGGAAAACGGAATCCTGTACGGGGTCTCCCTTCTTGAAGAAGACGCATACATCTATATTTACGGCACGGCGGACCGGAACCATCCCAAGGAAGCCCACCTTGCGCGAGCCCCAACTGGCGGCATCCAATGCCCATGGGCCTATTATTCAGGTGCATCCTGGTCCGATCAGCCTACCGCATCGCAATCCATTCTGACCGGCGTCTCCACCCAATACAGTGTTATTCATGCCGGCCATCATTTTTATCTTTTCACAATGGATGGTCGTAACGTTTTTTCCAATATTATCGTTGTCTACAGAGCCGCTCAACCCCAAGGCCCCTGGCAGGGACCACTCACGATATATCAAGCACCCGAAACCAATTCCCAAGTGGCCGCCTACAATCCTTTCACGCATCCTCAATTCTCTGTAGAAAATAGTCTTCTGCTTTCCTACAATCTGAATCACATTTCCGACCCCAACGCCTTATACCAGGATGCCTCTATCTACCGGCCGCGTTTTATCCGGGTCGATCTTTCCGAAGTGGCCCGACGCTTCGATACTGATCGAAAATAATTCCATAACATAAAGCGCCTGTTAAAACTTGACATACACGCCTGTTAATGCGACATATTAAGTCATAAAAAGCAATTCTTATTACATTGACATTCATCGGGCTTCTTTTTTATAATTTGACCCATTGCATCATTCTTTATTGAGGAAAATCTATTCACAACATTAAGGAGCTAGTATGGCTGCACCGTTAATTATCGCGATGTCTAAAGGAAAAGAAATTGTTCTAATTCCGAATATGGCCAATCGGCATGGTTTAATAACCGGCGCCACCGGCACAGGAAAAACCGTCACGCTTCAAAAGATGGCTGAATCATTCGCCAACATCGGCGTCCCGGTTTTTATGGCCGATGTCAAAGGAGATCTCGCGGGTATCGGCGCGGCCGGCATCGCCTCCGAAAAAATTCTCAAACGGCTTGAATCCATCGGAATTAAGGAATTTAAGCCTCGAGCCAACACGGCCGTATTCTGGGACGTATTTGGAGACAAGGGTCATCCGGTACGCGCAACGATATCCGACATGGGTCCGCTTCTTCTGGCAAGACTTCTTAACCTCAATGAAACCCAGTCCGGCGTTTTGACGATAGTTTTTAAGATCGCCGATGACAATGCACTTTTGTTACTTGATTTGAAAGATCTGCGGGCGATGATACAGTTCGTGGGAGAGAATGCAAAACAGTTCACAACGGAATACGGCAATATCTCCGCCGCGTCGGTGGGAGCTATCCAACGCGGACTATTAACACTCGAGGAACAGGGCGGCGACAAATTTTTCGGCGAACCCATGCTGGACATCGCCGATCTGATGCAGACCGATGGTGAGGAACGAGGCGTTATCAATGTGCTGGCCGCCAACAAGCTATACAATAATCCTAAACTATACTCCACCTTCCTGCTTTGGCTGCTATCCGAGCTTTTTGAGCAGTTGCCGGAAGTGGGCGATGTCGAAAAACCTAAACTGGTTTTCTTCTTTGATGAAGCTCATTTGCTGTTTAATGACGCGCCTAAAGCGTTGCTGGAAAAAATCGAACAGGTTGTGCGCCTTATCCGTTCCAAGGGTGTAGGCGTTTATTTTGTTACCCAGAATCCGCTGGATATTCCGGAATCCGTTCTCGCCCAATTGGGCAACCGCGTGCAACATGCTTTGCGGGCCTTTACTCCTCGCGATCAGAAAGCTGTCAAAACGGCTGCGGAGACCATGCGACCCAATCCGACTTTTGACGCCGCCGCAGTTATCACCGAGTTGGGAGTCGGCGAAGCACTCATCTCGTTTCTCGACGAAAAAGGACGTCCGGTACAGGTGGAACGATCATTTGTTATTGCTCCGAATTCGCGCCTCGGTGTATTGAGCGAAGCTGAGCAATCAGCGGCCGTTAAAAACTCAATCATCTACGGTCACTATGAAAAATTAATGGATCGGGAATCCGCCTATGAAAAACTGCGCACATCCGTCCAAGCCACTGCGCCCGCCGCACAGTCATTGCCCTCAACGGATACGGGCCAATCTCCGGCGCAAGTCGGTGGCGGATTATTTAGTGGCGCTATAGGAGATTTACTATTCGGACGCACCGGCCCGCGAGGAGGGAAAACAGACGGCTTGGTTCATGCCGCTGCCAAAAGTGTAGCCCGGACCGTCGGTTCATCTGTCGGCAGGGAAATCGTTCGCGGCGTTCTCGGATCTCTGCTGGGCGGTCGCTCCAAACGCAGATAGAATATTATTTCCGGATACTTTCCCGATTACCATAAGATAAGTTGCTTTTGAAAGCGCAAAACTATATTCAGCAGGAAGAAGGAAATCAGTTTTATGGTTAAATCCTGCACTAACCGTTACTTGCCGAGATTGCATACAAATAATCCGAATTCCATGAAATCCGGCAAATAGATAGCATCCACACCCTCAATCCTGATAGTCACGTCCCGTTCGACCACGCTTCACAGAATCTGTTTTACTCTCCCAACCGCCCCGCCTTCCAGGCGAACTTTAATCCCATGCGGGTGTCTGGAGGAATTCGTTAAAATATCTTTTACAACCCCTTCGGTTAACAGACCAGTACCCTGATCTTTTTTGAGCACAATAGAAACTCTGGTTCCAGGTTTTATATACGCCCTTACCGTTCCATCCATATCAGTTACTCCGATTATCGGTAAAATCCGCTCTGACTCTATTGGCAAACCCCACGGATCAAACCGTATGATATTGTTATATATTACTTATTTTCCGGCATAAGAGAGGAGTGATGACTTGTGATCAACCAGCTTGAACCATTCCATTTGTAGGTATAAGTATAGCGGCCACTGAGCGATTTGCCTGTTTTTGCGAAAGTAAAAGTGTACAGGCCGGAGTCAACGGCAGTGTTACAGCCGATTTCAATAACGCGCAGATCGATTCTTCCCGAGGGCCTGTTTTCCAGAAAGTGATCAAAGTAATCCTCTTTTTCAGCCGGAGTCAACCGCGGTTTGTTCGAAACCGTGGGCAACAGGATTGAGTTTTGTGCATAATTGGCAACAACTTTATGCGGATCGCCGGTCTGTAAAGACTCATTCCAGCGGTCAAACAGAGACGCGATCTCCTGTTCGGAAACAGCCTTACAGGGGCAGGTTGATAATGCCCGCGTGCCGCCATTTAAGGCGCAACCCTGAACAAGCGCACAAAATGTAAGTAGAACCAGCATAAGGGACTTCATTTAAGCATTCCTTTCACAGTGGAATAACAAAAAACATCGGTGAGGTTCAAACACAGACAGCTATTCCGGTACAACAAACTGATCCCGAAAAAGCCGGTTCCGCAATTGAAGCTCCCCGCCTCAGAGCGGACGGGGAATCTTCACCGTAGGGAATATCATCTGTTTTTAATTTGCTCGCTAACCCCGCCGCAGAGCGGTCGGGGAATGCGCTCGCGTTTCGGTTCATGAACTGGTGATATGGGCGTAAGCGTTGTGATTGTGAATCGACTCGAAATTCTCGGCGCTTACCGAAAACCATGTGATATTATCGTCCCGTTTAAGCTTCTCGGCTATATCACGAACAATATCTTCAACAAATTTGGGATTTGAAAAAGCCTTCTCGGTTACGCATTTCTCATCAACCCTTTTTAACACCGAAAAAACATCGCAGGAAGCTGAATTCTCCACAAGCTCTATCATATCCTCCATCCATATGAATTTTTTAAACCTTGTTGAGAGCCTGACTTCACCCCGCTGATTATGCGCCCCTGTTTCGCTTATCTCTTTTGAGCATGGGCAGACGGATGAAATCGGGACAATAACTTCCGAAATAATATCTGTTTTACCGGACGGATCGTTCGAACCTACAATCCTGCACATGTAATCCATAAGTCCCGGAGCATTGCTTACAGGAGCTTTTTTTTCTATAAAATAAGGGAAGGTTACCTCGATATGCGCAGACTCGGCATTCAGATGATCCTTCATCCGGTTTAAAATCGCCGCTATGTTTTTCAACGACACTTCGGGACGGAAAAGATGAAGCAGCTCAACGAAACGGCTCATATGGGTCCCTTTGTATTTATGGGGCAGATCAACGTACATATTGATCGTTGCGACAGTATTCTGAACGCTGTTGCGGCGGTCAAGAACCGTGATCGGATAATGAATATTTTTTATACCGACCTTGTTGATCGGTATTTTTCTGTAATCCCGCTGACTCTGAATGTCTTTCATTTCCACTCTTTCATTCTCCTGGCGATATCCCCACGGCTCTGAATCGGTATTTTGTTGTTATTCGTTTGATGTTTCGCTTCAAGCCTTTGATCTTTAGCCTCTCGCCTTACGCCTCAATTTTCACTTCAACAGGTACTCCGTCTTCACATGACTCATGGCCCTGAATATGTTTCCTCTTGCGTTTTTACTGCCGGCATAAAGCTGCTTTAAGAGGACCTTGATCTCATGCCTTTTGGAAATATTCGCGGACGGGCAGGGGTTTGCAAAATCAGGGAATCCGTTTTCCGCCGCAAAACGCCTTATGATATCCTCACCTGCAAAGGCAAGCGGCCTTATAATATACAGCCTTTTATCAAAAAAGGGCTGGCAGGGAGACATGGTGCTGATCTGTCCGGCACAGCACATGTTCAGGAACAACGTCTCGATAATATCATCCTGGTTATGGCCAAGAGCAAGCTTTGTACA
>JAABPS010000551.1 GCA_011391835.1 Desulfobacteraceae bacterium | reverse complement strand
ATCGGATTTTTTACAGCCATCACCCAGATCGTTTCTCTTGAGTCAGCAAAAAACACGGTGGTTCAATCAGTGCCAAAAGGCACAGAAAAGCAGAATATAGAGGCGTTTACCAAAGGGTTTGATTATGGTGCGGCGACATTAAAAGGACGTAAGAAAAAAGCCACAGGACACACAGGAGCTATTTCATGAAACGTCCCAAAGACAGGTTAAATAGGGTGATGGTGATCGGCGCCACTCCATCTGGGATTGCTGCCACCAACAAACTGGGTGAGCTGGGTATTCCTGTTACACTTGTTGATTCGGAGCCGGACCTGGATAAAAAGCTGAATCGAAGCGAGTGGTGCATGGAATCGGGAGTCCCTCTAAATTATGCCCACCGTCCGGGACTGATCCGGATACTGAGAAACCCAAAAATTACCTGCATCATGCCCGCTGAAATCAAATCGATTAAGCATAACCCTCAGGGATTTCGCGTTCGCATGAAACAGGTTCCTTCGTATATCAATTCCAGGCAGTGCATACAATGCGGCCGATGTGTTGAGGTGTGTCCGGTTGAAACACTTGAAGGTAACAAGCCGATTACGTTGAACAGCCGTCAAAGTCTTCCCGGAAAACCATTTATAGAGAAACGGCGCATGCCTCTTTGCCAGGAGAATTGTCCGCTGGGAGTAAACGTTCAAGGGTATGTCGCGCTTGCAAAGGCAGGCAGATATACAGAGGCGCTTAGCCTCATCCGAAGGGATAATGTGCTTCCTGCTGTGTGCGGCAGAATCTGTACCCACCCGTGTGAAGCATTCTGCCGCAGGGGAGAACTGGATGCTCCAGTTGACATCAGGGACATAAAGAGATTTATCAGTGACACGGCAGACACCGATACCGTGTCATCTCCGGACGAGAAAAGTTTGCCATGGAGATCTGAAAAGATCGCTGTGGTTGGATCCGGACCCGCAGGTCTTGCTGCGGCAGCGGATCTTGCACGATACGGGTATTTGGTTACGGTTTTTGAAAAAGAAGAAAAGCCAGGCGGCCTTCTCCGGTATGGGATCGGGCCTCACCGTTTACCCAGGGCCATACTGGATAAAGACATCGCATATATCAAAACACTGGGAGTTGTTTTTAAAACGTTTTCGCCCATTGATTTAAAGAAGGATATTGAAAAATTACATCGTGATTTTGACGCTGTTATCCTGACAACTGGATTGTGGTTTGATATCAAACTGGGTGTTCCGGGAGAAGACCTCACGGGCGTGGAAGGCTGCATTTCATTTTTAAGAAAATATTACAGCGGAGATATTTCCTTGCTTAAAGGCAACACTGCTGTGATTGGCGATGGAAATTCTGCATTTGACCTTGCGCGCGTTCTGGTCAGAATCGGAGCGGACGTTACGCTGCTTTCCTGG
>JAABPS010000120.1 GCA_011391835.1 Desulfobacteraceae bacterium | reverse complement strand
CAGATACCTGCTGATTCCCATGAAATTGAATCTGCTGAAAAGGAAGGAGTCACGATTCGTGACCGTGTCCAGACCATTGAGTTTAAAGGAGACAAGGGCAAGCTTTCGTGCATCCGATGTGCGCCCACTCAGCCAGGAAAACCAGATTCCAATGGCATTTCGTGGCCTGTGAAAGTTGTTGGGGCAGTCCCTTTGGAGTTAGAATTTAAGAGGGCATTTGTTGCCATCGGTCAAAAAGGGATGTTTAAAGAAGATCAAAAAAAGTTCAACTTTAGCCTTACCAATAGGGGAACCATTGCTGTTGATGAATCGATGCGAACCAGTATTCCCGGCATCTATGCTGCTGGTGATGCGGCGACCGGCCCGTCAACGGTTGTGGATGCAATGGCTTCAGGAAGACAGTCAGCAAAAGCGGTTCATCGTCAGCTCACCTCCCATAGAGAGTTTTCTGCAGAAAAAGACATCCATACCTCACGTCCTGTGGATATTGATTTTCAGAAGATATCCAAACAAATTCCCTTTCAGGCACGGTGCATTATGCCGGAAATCGAGCCGGCAAAGCGGAAGCTGAATTTCAAGGAAGTGGCCACAGGTTTGACCGAATCTCAGGCTCTTTCTGAAACGGCGCGGTGCCTTCAATGCGGGGTCTGTTCCGAATGCCTGGAATGTGTTGATGCATGTGGAGATATTGGCGCAATAAATCATCATGAACCTTATGAAGAGATGATTGAAAACACGGGCGTCATTATCATTGCTGATCCTTCCATGGCGCCGCCTGTCAAAGGAGAAGATGTTATTCGGGCCTACGGCCCCAGAGCAGCGAAGCAGGATGTATATGCCATGTTCATCCGCGGCTTTGCCGCTGCCGCAAGCGGGCTGGTGTCGTTAGGGGGTTCGTCTCAGCGGCCAAAAGGACACGGCACTTCCTTTACAACACCTGATCAGGGCCTTTCCCGTAATATCCGCGTGGGTGTTTTTGCCTGCAAATGTAACGATTCATTGGGCTGGCTTCCTGAAATGACTCATTATATTGACGGCTTGAAAAACATGGAACACATTGTTCACGCACAGGTTGTTCGTGCTGCCTGCACGCCTGAGGGTTCGCTGGATATCCTTCGAACAATCCGTGAAAAAGGGATCACGCGGGTGCTCCTGGCGTCGTGTGTCTGCTGTCCATTGAATTTTGTGTGCAGTGCGTGTACGGATCAGAAGAGCCGGCTGAAAGAAGCGCTTTTCACGGCCACAGGGATCAGCCGCTCCATGGTGGAAACATGCAATATGAGAGGAGAAGTTCTTCGGCTGATAAAAAAAGATGCCGATATGGCCATGGAAAAATTTGTCGGATTAATTAACCGCTCCGTTGAAAGATCCAGAAGGCTGAAAGCTCTGCCGGCCCTTGCCCGGAATTATAATTTTACCACAGCAGTGATAGGAGAATCAGAAGCAGCCGTGAACAGCGCGCGGACATTGGCAGATGCAGGCTTTGATGTATTTTTATTTGGAGCGAATAATACACAGCCAGCAGAGATGAAAGCCCATCCCAATATTCATTTTTTTGCCGATGCGTCGGTGAAGAGCATTAGCGGGACCATCGGCGATTTTCACATTTCATTTGAAACAGGTGATTTTTTTCAGACACTGCCCGTGGGCGCTGTTATCGTGGGAGAAACATCGCGTAAAAACATAAAGTATATTCACCAAAAGGATTTGCCGAGCATGACCATTACATCGGGCCGCCAGAAATCCGGTATTTCGGGAATTCCCTATTCCCTTCCCGGCGCAACATCCATACCCGGCCTTTTTCTGGCAGATCCGCCGGACATGCATGTATCGAAACTAAAAAAAGGAGCGGCTGCGGCCATCCAGGCAGCTTCCATCATGCCGCGAGGGCCACGACAGAGCAAAGGATTTACGGTTGTTATTGATAAAATCATATGCCGGGGGTGCGGACGATGCCTGCACATGTGCCCGTATCAGGCAATAACCCTAATGCCAAATGACATACAGGGATGGTACGCGTCTGTTGATGAGGCGCTGTGCAAAGGATGTGGAAATTGCATTTCAGTATGTCCATCCAGCGCTGCTGACAGTCCGTATCGAAATCAGGGCTTTCTTGAACGAATCATTGAGGAATTGCTGGTATAGCACGTTTATTACAACAGGATCATGATGAAGGAAAAATGGAACCATTAAAGATAATGCTGTTTCTCTGCAACTGGGGACCCCACGCCGCATATATGGCGCTTCAGGACGATTTGGCGGATATACCATCGGAGATACGAATGGTTCGTATTCCATGTACAGGCCGGATAAATAAATCCCTGTTGTTCAAGCCCTTTGAAATGGATGCGGATGGTGTTGCGCTTATCGGCTGTAAGCCGGGCACGTGCCGGTATGGAAGCGGGACGGATACAGCGATTGCCAATACAAATGAAACAAGAAAAATTCTTGATGTTCTGGGACTAAATGAAAAAAGACTTCAGCTTGAAACCTTTCTTCCGGATGACTCGGAGGGTCTTCTTTCCTTTTTAAAGAAATTCGTCAATGATATTCGACTGCTCGGACCAAGCCCGGTAGGGCGTGATGATACAACACAGGCGCCTGAAATAAAACCCATCGCAGAGATTGTTTCCTACCATGATATCTATGCGTGTCAGGATTGTGGGAAATGCACCTCTGCCTGCCCGCTTGCCATATCGGGCAAACCGTTTTCACCGCGTGCTCTGGCCAGTGCAATTATTGCGGGTGATATAGAGTCGCCGGAAGTAAAGAACGGGGTATGGGCATGTCTGACATGCGGACTTTGCTATGACCGATGTCCATCAGGAGTGAATTTTGCCGGCTTTATCAGAGATATTCGTCATGTGTTTAAAAGCAAAAATATTACCGGCATTGAAAACCACGGAGGTTTTTTTCAATCCCTGATGCGCACCATGACCTCACCTGCCCTTGAAATGAAGCGCTGGAACAGCCTGCCTGCCGGCATTGAAGTTGATCCCAAGAGCACGACACTATTTTTCGGCGGGTGTGCGCCTTATTTTGACATTTTTTTCCACCGGCACCTGGGCGTCCAAACCTCACATAGTATTTATGACAGTATGCGTCTTCTTAATTTTTTCGACATAAAACCAGCAGTTCTTGAAAATGAACGATGCTGCGGGCATGATTTATTGTGGACAGGAGATATTAAAAACTTTAAAAAACTTGCCCAAATAAATATGGATATGTTCGGCTGCCTTGGAGTTGAAGAAGTTATTACCACGTGTCCTGAATGCTTCTGGACACTTTCACATGATTATCCAAAGCATGGTTTCGATCTCCCGTTTAAGATTACCCATATGTATGATTTTCTGGAAGGTGAAATCGGAAAAGGGGCTGTCAATTTCAGAAATACCGAAGACCGAATTACATATCAAGATTCCTGCCGTTTAAGCAGATTTAACGGCAGGGCGGATCTGCCCCGGCATTTAATGCGCCGCCTTCATTCTGCCTCTTTTCAGGAGATGCAAAACAACAGCGGGTCTGCCATTTGCTGCGGCAATACCGGCTGGACAGGGTGTGATTCATACAGCAAAGCCCTCCAGGTAAAGCGGCTGAGACAGGCAAAGACTACCGGCAGCAACCTGTTATTGACGTCATGCCCGAAATGCCAGGTGCATCTGACGTGCGCTATGGAGGATCCGTATCTGGGCGATGAAATTCAAATGGAGATGATGGATTTAACCAGTATGATCGCGAAAACCATTTACTGGGAATAAATCTTTATAGAGGAAACGCAATGAAAACAACTATCATTGAACACACGGATAAAAATGAAGCCCGCTCCGTCCGCATCGGCGTGTATGTATGCCACTGCGGTTTGAACATTTCACAGACCGTTGACTGTGAAAAGGTGGCCCACATCGCATCCGGCCTTGACGGCGTTGTTGTTTCAAAAGGTATCGGCTATGCGTGCTCTGAGCCCGGGCAGCATGAGATTAGAAATGATATCGAAGAAAACATGCTGGACAGGATCGTGATCGCTTCCTGCTCACCGCGGCTTCATGAGCCTACGTTTCGTCAGTTGATGCTTTCATCCGGACTCAATCCTTACTTGCTGGAAATAGCCAATTTGCGGGAACAGTGCAGCTGGGTTCACATGAAGGAGCCGGAAGCGGCTACTGCCAAAGCCGTGGATCTCGTCAAGATGTCGGTTTCCCGTGTGCGCCGGTTATTTCCCCTGTATGAGGAAACGTTGCCGCTGACCCAGAAATCCCTTGTGATCGGCGGCGGGGTTGCGGGGATACAGACGGCTCTTGATCTGGCGGATAGCGGCTTTGATGTGGTGCTGGTGGAGAAGAAGCCGTCCATCGGAGGAACCATGGCTCAACTGGACAAGACATTTCCCACCATGGATTGTTCCATCTGAATTCTGGGGCCGAAGATGACGGATGTCGGTCGACATCCCCGGATAAAGCTTCTGACCATGAGCGAAGTGGTTGATGTAAAAGGGTACGTTGGCAACTTTGATGTAACGATTCGAAAGCGCGCGCGCTATGTGGATGAAAAAGAATGCACCGCATGCGGTGAATGCGTGAAGGTTTGTCCCGTTGTCAGACCGGATGAGTTCAACATGGGGC
This sequence comes from Desulfobacteraceae bacterium, assembly GCA_011391835.1. Classification (GTDB taxonomy): domain Bacteria; phylum Desulfobacterota; class Desulfobacteria; order Desulfobacterales; family JAABPS01; genus JAABPS01. The sequence goes on along the minus strand of JAABPS010000120.1, from coordinate 1,897 downwards.
TTTCATCGCGAAGAGCCATTTATTCTCCCTTTCCACAAGCGGTTCCATCCGCGTATGTGATAAACGTCAATGAATGTCTGGGTCACAATCCTGCGGTATGCGCCAAATGCGTTGAAGCGTGTGAAAAGAAGTGCATAAACTTTCACATGTCCGATGAAGAGATTGTGGAACGGGTGGGATCCATTATTGTTGCCACAGGATTTGATCCCTATGATCCTAAAGAATTAGATGAGTACGGATACACCCGGTTTCAAAACGTTTTGACCAGCCTGGAATTTGAACGCCTGGTGAATGCAGGGGGTCCTACCGGAGGAGAGCTGGTGCGGCCGCTGGACCGAAAGAGACCGGCATCCATCGGATTTATCCAGTGTGTCGGGTCTCGCTCCACGAGAAAAGGCCATGAATATTGTTCCAATACCTGCTGTATGAATACCATTAAAAGTACGCTTGTATTAAAGGAACATTATCCAGATATAAACATCAAGGTTTTTTACATTGACATTCGCGCATTTGGAAAGGGATTTGAAGATCTTTATAAACGAAGCCGGCGTCTGGGGGTTCAGTATTTACGGGGACTGCCGGGTTCAATAGAAGAGCTGCCGGATGGAAGCCTGAAAATAGCTGTGGAAGATACTTCCAGCGGTAGATTGGAATTTTTTTCACTGGACATGCTGGTGCTTGCACTGGGCATGAGACCTGCGAAAGGAACGCGGAAACTGCAGGAAATGCTGGGATTGCAGCTAACGCCGGATGGCTTTTTTTTAGAAGCACATCCCAAGCTGCTGCCCGTTGATGCGGCCACACGAGGCATATTTTTTGCGGGGTGTGCGGAATCGCCCAAGGATATCAAAGAAACCGTTACCCAGGCTTCTGCGGCTGCTGCACGCGCGATCCGGCTGATGCATAGCGGGCAGATCACCAGTGAACCCATCACATCCGAAGTCATTGCCGAGCATTGCAATTCATGCGGAAGATGCGCAGAAGTGTGCCCGTATAACGCCATTACCGTTGATGTGAAAAAGAAAACGCCGGCCGTTGTGACAACAGCTGCCTGTGCGGGCTGCGGTACCTGCGCTGCAGAATGCCGGTTTGGCGCCATTGTGATGAATCATTTTACCGATGAACAGATTACTGAACAGATTGATGTGATGTTGTCCGAACATGCGTCGGAAAAGATTCTTACCTTTGCGTGCAACTGGTGTTCGTATGCGGGCGCTGATTACGCTGGCGTTTCCCGCATCCAGTATCCGCCAAACGCGCGAATCATCCGGACCATGTGTTCAGGCCGTGTAGATGAAAATTTTATCTGGCAGGGTTTTATGAAAGGCGCGCCCGTTATTCTTGTCAGCGGCTGTCATATTGGCGACTGCCATTATATCAATGCCAATCATTGGACGGAAAAGCGTATTGAAAAGGTTCACAAACGGATGGAAAAACTTGGTATTCGTCCCGAACGTCTTCAACTGGAATGGATCAGCGCGGCGGAAGGCGCCCGTTTCGCAGAAGTCATGAGCCGGATGGAAAAGATCAGGCAAAGTGTATCAGAAATCGAAACAAAAGAGACCATTAAGACGGTTAAAAACTATAAAAAAGCTGATGCAGAAAAATAGTAGTATTTCCTGCACATTTGTAAAGGAAGTTAAGGATATTATCGATATTGGTGATTGTCACCTGAAATTAAGTGATCGAGCTTTTTGTCTTTTTCAGTCCAGACAGCATTTATCCAGTCTTGGAAGTGTTTTCTAAAATCACTGTCATGCTCGTAATCGCCGATCAGGTCCTTGTTTAATGGAATTTCTGTAACACTGACCCGGACCTCTCGGATATTTCCGCAGCAAAATCCCCAGAACCCACTGATGCCTTTTGGGTAGGCAATCGTTACATTAAGAATGCTGTG
>JAABPS010000119.1 GCA_011391835.1 Desulfobacteraceae bacterium | reverse complement strand
AGGTTGACCCGAGGCCAGCCATTCCTGGAAAAAGATACTTTCTCCTGTTTGAACCGAAATGCGAGCGCATTCCCCGCTGCTTGCGGTGGGGTTAGCGAGCAAATTAAAAACAGATGATATTCCTTGCGGTGAAGATTCCCCGCTCGCTCTGCGGCGGGGAGCTTCAAAAAAAGTTTCTGAATCTCCCCGATTCAACCTTGGGAGGTCTTTTTTGGTTTTCATTCGGAATCTTTTTAACTGCCTTTATGTTATTGTTCTGGGGAGAGATCCTCTTTGCTGACTGCGCCTGTGACATATAAAACAGGATGTCCCTCAAGCTTGATAATAGTTTCTTCGGGCAGCCTTTCTCCGCGGGAGTTAAACATCATATTGACAGTAGGTTTCAGGGGATGAATCTTGGTGTTTGAAATTACTCTGCCTGTTTCCATATTGTTAAGCCTGACATAGCTTCCGACAGGGAAAATACCCATTTCATCGAGAAAGGTCTTTATGAATCTGGAAGGAAACAGCGAATTTTTTGATGAAATCAATTCTTTGACAGAAAAATACTGTGCAAGCGCTTTTCTGTGAGGACGGTTGTGAATCATTGCATCAAAGGTGTCGGCCAGACCAATTATTGTTGCGTATTCACATATCTCATTGTCCTTTAACCCCAGGGGATAGCCGCTCCCGTTTTTTCTCTCGTGATGTTCATACGCGACACGTGAGATCATCGGATGTTCAGCATGGAACTGGGACAGAATATTTTTCCCGATTTCCGTATGTCTTTTTACAGTATTAAACTCGCTTTCCGTAAGCTTACCGTTTTTTCTTGTTATGTTTTCTGGTATTTTAAAAAATCCGATATCATAGGTGAGTGCCGCGAGTCCAAGCTCAAGAAGTTTATCCACGGTATATTTCAGACCTGTTCCGATCTTGAGGGAATATATCAGGACGTTGATCATATGGCTAATCAGATAGTCTTCATTATTATTGTAGGATGAGAGTGTTGTCGATTGATAAAATTTTTCAATCAGATCAGGCGTATTTAATAGATGATTCATTGTATCAACGGCCTGCTTTATATCAAAACTCTTATTATTGTTTACCTGTTTTCGGACTTCCACGAGATAATGCGCAAAGGCTGAGTAAAGCTGTTGAATGTTTTCAGCTTCTTTTTGTTCATTCAGAGTGTTTACATTAGAAGATAAACCGAATCCGTTTAAAGCGCTGAAATGTAATGAGCTGTCTGCTTTTTCCGCTTCTTCCCTCTCTTTAACGGGAATCCTTATAATATCAGAATACTTTACCATAACATTACCATAGAATTTTAAGTTTTTAGTTTATTTTCCAATACACCAACTGCTAATAATTTATCATATGTTTAATATATCTTATAATATGTTCATATTCAAGAAAAATATTGCTTTTTCTCAAATTTCTTGATTTAATAAAAATATATATAAGTAGATTTAATTAAAATATAAAAGGCTGATGGACTCGTAAAAGACGCGATTTTTTTCCACGAAGACCATCACGAGCGCGAAGGGCGAGCAATATATATAATCTTTTCGGTATCATCTGTTTGGCGTTGCTCGTGGTTTTATAAAATACTTTGCTTTTACGATTTTTTATTAAAACGGTAAAAACATAAATTGGACCCAAAGATCTATAGGGGCATTTTTAAGGGGTAGTTGCGATGGTTGGCAGGAAAATAAATATAATTCTAGCGCTTTTTACAGGTTTCTCAACCATATTGATTTCATCCTGTGCCTTTGAAGCAAGGGGAATACCCGTTAAGGAATTCAGGCCCGCTAAGGCAGTTGAAGAAGCGGAAGCAAAGCAGAGAATGGAGAATAAAGAAGAAATCACGAGGGCAAGCCAGGTCAAGGAAAACAGCGTCTTTACAGAAAGACGGGGTGTTCCCGAATACATCATAGGCCCCGGTGATATCGTGACCATTAACTTCCGGGAAGGCTCCAAGGTTAATACATATGACGCGCTTGTCAGACCGGACGGCAAGATATCTTACTCTTTTATCGATAATATTACTGTGAGCGGCTATACGGCAGGTGAGGTAACTGAAATCCTGACTGAGGGATTAAAAAAATATATCAGAGAGCCAAGGATAGAGGTATTTATAAAGGAATACAAAAGTAAAAGCGTCCTTCTCTTCGGCCAGATCAATGTCCTGCAACAGGGTATCTCGGGTCCGGGAAAATATCCCCTCTTTGGTAAGACCAGGATTCTTGACCTTGTTGTAGGCGCCGGCGGCGTGATATCCGGCCAGGATACGGGAAATGCCGATCTGCGCCGTGTTGAACTCATACGCAGAGGGGAAAGATATACACTCAACCTTTATAATGCGATGTTCCGGGGTGATGTCAGCGACAACGTGATTCT
>JAABPS010000118.1 GCA_011391835.1 Desulfobacteraceae bacterium | reverse complement strand
GATTCTCGATAATGGTGATATTGTTACCATTCCGGAGATGCCAACTTTTGCTGAACGTGTTTATGTCTTCGGGCAGGTGAAGTCTCAAGGAATCCTAAAGCTAAAAGATTCCCAGGACCTGCTTACAGCTATTGCTCTTTCAGGCGGAACAACTCAGGTGGCCGTGAAAACAGATATCAAGATCATCAGAGAATATGAAGAGAGGCAGGGTGAGCCGGTTATTTTATCCGCCAATCTTGACCAGATCCTTTTGCAGGGGGATCTGGCTCAAAACATCAAACTTAAGGACGGGGATGTTATCTATGTGCCGAGAAGTGTGATCGGGGATATTAATGAATTTCTTGCTAATATAACTCCCATGCTCGATTTCATTTACAACCGCCCGAGTGACTTCCGGACAAATTTCTTGCTGAATCAGAATAAGTTGAGATGGTAAACCAAAGGAGATTTTTGCTATGCCGGTGTCCTATGACCTGAACCTGCGCGAATACTGGCGAACGATCCGCAGGCGCAAAGTTATCGTCATATTTACTATAGTAATGATGACACTCTTCAGCTTCATCTTTTCTATTCTGGGTCGCCCCACGCCGATCTATAAAACCAGTGCCAGCGTAAAGGTTGAAAAATCTGATTCTGTCACGGGACTCTTTGTCCAGACTATTTCCTATTCCACCACGGACTACATGGAAACCCAGACGGCCATGATCAAAAGTTACTTCATCATGGAACTGGCAGCAAAAAAAATGGGATTGATTCCTTCCGGGATCTCATCCGATGAAGTACGCCATAATCCTGGATACCTGTCAACAACTCTCAAGTTGAAGGAAAATGTGGAGACTCAACAGGAAGGTAACAGCGATATTATCAACATAACGACTGCTTCCGAAGATCCGAAACGGGCTCAGCTCCTCGCCAACACCGTGGCCCAGGTATACAAGGAGCAGCACGCGCTTAATCTGAACAGGCGAATCATTGAAGCCAAGAAATTCATAGAAAGCCAGTTAATTATTACCAAGGATAAGCTCCAGAAGTCGGAAGATGCTGTAAAAAATTTTAGAGAAACTAATCGTATGGTTTCTTTAGACTCTCAGTCATCAGGTCTTGTAGCCCAGTTTTCAGACCTGCAGAAGAAAAAAGATCAGGAGCTCGCAACCTACAGCAAGATCAACGAAATCTTGAATATCCTGACACGGGCCGAGAAAAGCCCCCTCTCGTCCAAGACGATCTTTTATTTCGAAGAGGCATCAGCTCCTTATAAAAACCTTAACGACCGTCTGGTGCAACTGATGCTGGACCGGGATATCATGCTTATAACTTACACTGAGAATTATCCCCAGGTGGTCGAGATCAGGAAACAGATCCACGAAATAATCACCAGTATGAAGGCCCATTTGAAAGCCCAGCAACAGAACCTCTCTCTAAACGCGAATTTGACTGAAGTTCAGCTCAGAGGTCTGGATAATCAGATTAAATCCCTTCCGGCACAAGGTCTGGAGCTGGCCCGCCTGGAAAGAGAAGTGGATGTCAACAAGGAAATCTATACCCTACTGGAAAAGCAGTATCAGGAGTCTCTCATTAAAAATGCGGAGCAAATCGAGGAGGTTCAGATTGTCAAGCCTGCGCTTGAACCGTCTTCGCCCATCAACCCGCCGAAAACCGGGGCAACGACAAGTCTGGGTTTTGTCATCGGAATAATTCTTGGCGCTGTCTTTGCCTTCATTGTTGAAACTTTTGATACATCCATGGGCGCCGCAGAGGATGTGGAGCAATTCCTTGGAGCTCATGTCCTTGGCATCATACCTCATGTTGATTTCGAGGAGTTGAAAGCGACTTTACAGAAAAAATCAGAGAATATTATTGATGATGACAAATTATCGCGAATCGTCCAGTTGATATCCCATTTTGCTCCCAAAACTACCCCGGCGGAAGGTTACCGTGCTTTGCGCACCAACATCAACTTTGTAAAGCTTGAAAAAGATATCAAAACGGTCGTCTTCACCAGTTCCGCCCCCCAGGAGGGGAAGACCACCGTCGCAGTCAATCTGGCTATCGCGATGGCACAGATGGGCAAAAAAGTCCTTCTCGTTGACGGAGACTTTCGCCGTCCGGTGATATCAAAGATTTTTGGCATCCAGTCTGTCCCGGGGCTGACAGACGTAATCCTTGGTAATTATGAGTGGCGAAACGTCGTGCGTTCAATTACTGACATCATAATGGGCAAGATGACCATGGATGAGATTATGGTCACGCCCGGCCTTGATAACCTTTACATCATGACCTGCGGAACTATAGCGCCCAATCCTGCCGAACTCATAAGCACCCGCGTCAATTCGGATTTTATTAAAGAATCGCATGAAGAATATGATTTCGTGATAATCGATGCCCCGCCCATTCTGGCCGCCACCGATGCGGCGATCTGGGGGACAAAGGCTGATGGAGTCATCATCGTCTACAAGGTTGGCGCGGTCGCTCGTGGAGCATTAAAGCGGGCCAAGGCCCAGGTCGATAACGTTAAAGCGAGACTAATCGGTGTCGTCTTAAACGGCCTTAAAGCTGAAATCAGCCCGGATTTCGAATATCATGATAAATATTATTATTATTATGGAAGTGAACACAAAAGGAAAGTTCCCATTGGAGAAAAGATAGGCTCTTTGCCTGAACAGATGGAAAAATACGCAAAGAATTTTCCCGAGCAAATAAAAAATTTCATGAAAGGGAAAGCAAATTGGAAGTCAATCATCAATTTCAAATCCGGTGTTTTTAAAATCGTAATGCTGCTCCTGGGGATCGGTTTGCTGGTTGCCGGTCTTTATTACTCCGGGGTTATGGACAAGCCCATACAGGCTCCGGTTAGATCGGGCAATATCACCAATATGAAGATCCAAACTGTTCCGGTACCGTTGCAGTCGGAAGATGCCGTTAAACCAGTTTCTGAGGTATCGTCACCACAGCAAGGTGCGTCTGCAATTTCAGAAACTGTTACAACAGATAAGAGTGAGCCTGCCGTACCAGTTCCACCGGCTCTACCATATGGCATTAAGGTTAGTTACACGCAGGATTTCCCTACAGCCGAAGAAGCCGTGGATGCATTAAAAGCACAGGGTCACGAAGCCTACATCGCAAATGTCGATCTTAAGGAGAAAGGCATCTGGTACCGGATCTTTATCGGCCCGTTTGCTTCCGAGAAAGAAGCCAGGGCGTATATACGGGAAAAAAAGATAGCGGCCGTTTATCCAGGTTGGATGATTTACAAGGAAACAGAGATTGTTGCCAGAGGGTACGGTGTAAAGAAATAGCTGATAGACTGAAGGCTGAAGGTGTTATAGAATAAGTATGGTTAACCACTAAGTTACGAAGGCATAAAGAAAAAAGGGATTAGGCTGAAGGCAGAAGGCTTTTAGGAATAAACCGTGCGTGATCATACAAAGCTTCGGGCGTTTGAGTTGGCGGATGAAGTAGCAATGTTGGTTTATCAGGTAACCGCGGTGTTTCCAAAAGAAGAGTTGTTTGGTCTGACAGCTCAAATGCGGCGGGCAGCAGTTTCAGTTCCTTCTAACATCGTGGAAGGTTGCGCTCGTGATGGCGAAGCAGATTATCTTAGATTTCTCAATATAGCCTTCGGGTCATTGAGGGAACTGCATTATCAACTGAATTTGTCGAAGCGTTTGGGTTTTTTGAGTGTTCAGAATTTATCTCTGATTGAACCAAAGGTATTGGAAACGGAGAAGGTATTGAATGGCTTGATTCGTGCTTTACGAGATGGCTTATAGCCTTCAGCCTTTAGCCTTAATACCTGAGTGATTAACAATGAGTTTATTTAAACGAAGATGGACAAAAGAGAGAAACCCCCGGACGCCACTTAAGTGGTTCGTAATAATATCAATCGTGGTAGTTGTAGTCGCCGTGGTGCTTGGTACGAAAGGCGGTGTAATTGATTTCATTGAGCACTATTTCAGTTATAAGGATAAATCATACGTACCGCTAGATATTGGACATCCTCCCGAAGAAATGACGCGGAAAAGCGCCAAATAATAAAATCAAACCAGGCAAAGATGGTTAACAAAGCCGAACCCGATATCAGAATTATCCTACCTTTTATAGCGGTTATTGTGATAACCCTTATCGGTGGTATGTTTATTGCTAAGGTCTCGGTAGGCATCGCTTTCGCGGCCGTCGGGGCTATCATTCTTGCATTGGTCTGTTTCATGAATCCTGAGCTTGGTCTATACATCCTCATATGCGCCATGCTCCTGGGACCGCAATTCGGCGTTGGGGGCGCAGCCGGAGAAGGTGTCCGTGCCAGGGGGACGACTCTGCGGCTGGATGATTTTCTCCTGCTTATCATAGGTTTAAGCTGGTTTTTGAGCACGGCGGTCAATAAGGAGCGGGGACTATTTCTTAAGACGCCTCTGAATCGATATATCATCTTCTATTTCCTTGTCTGTCTTCTGGCCACCCTTATCGGATACATGATGGGTCGAGTGAAGGGGACGGCGGGGTTTTTCTTCGTTCTAAAATACTTTGAATATTATATAGTCTATTTTATGGCCGTGAATTACCTGAAAGAAAAAAAGCAGATGGAAAATATGGTTTGGATGATCCTGATCGTCTGCTTCATTGTCTGTATCATTGCGATATATCAAATTCCCTCCGGTGTCCGTGTTTCGGCGCCTTTCGAAGGGGAAGTCGGCGAGCCGAATACCCTGGGCGGTTACCTGGTACTCATACTTTCTCTTGTTTTAGGACTACTTTTCAATAATTATGGCACAAAAAACCAGAAGTACTTTTTTGTAATACTTGTATTTTTCATTCTCATTGCCCTTGCCGCGACTCATTCACGGAGTTCATGGCTGGCCTTAGGTCCAATGCTTATAGCTCTGATCTGGTTCAGCAAAAGGAAATTCATTGTAGTTATACCATTAATATTTCTGGTCATACTGGCTGCTTTTCTATTGCCATCCGGAGTTAAGGAAAGAGCGCGGTATACCTTTTTTCAACCAAAGGAAGAGGGCCAACTGGTAGTTGGAGGTGTACGCATTGATACTTCCACCTCCGCCCGCCTGATCTCCTGGAAGAATGTACTGACAAGGGATTTCATAGAGCATCCAATACTGGGTTACGGCATCACCGGTTATTTTTTCATTGATGCCCAATATCCCCGCGTATTGGCGGAAACCGGCCTTACGGGACTACTTTTATTTGCAGCCCTGTTGATAGCCATTTACAGGAATGCCGTCCAGACACGGCTCCGGTACGAGGGCGATCCTTTCTATTTGGGGGTATCCACAGGTTTTCTGGGGGGCTTTTTTGCCATGCTCACTCATGCAATTGGAGCCAACACCTTCATCATTGTACGTATTATGGAGCCCTTCTGGTTTTTGACAGCGATTGTGATCATGATTCCCCAGATTGAGACTTTGTCCCGTCCGGATAATACAGATGTGGATCAGAGGATGTTGAAATCCATATGAACGAAGGGCAAATAAAGGAAATCGTCATCGAACCGAGAGGGAAACTCTCGGGATTCCAGTTTCGTGAGCTATGGAATTACAGGGAGCTGTTGCGTTTTCTTGTCGTGCGGGATATCAAGATACGATATAAGCAAACAATTCTTGGTGGGCTGTGGGCCATCCTTCAACCTTTAATGAACATGGTTGTCTTTACGATATTCTTCGGGCGTCTGGCTAAAATCCCCTCGGATCAT
>JAABPS010000117.1 GCA_011391835.1 Desulfobacteraceae bacterium | reverse complement strand
ATAACCGGAATGTCATTGGGGTTCAGCGCCAGATTGCGCGCATCGCTGATCGCCTGAAGGGACGCATCACTGCCTATAGAAATGGCTGTAACCGTGGGCGTGTGATCCAGAATGACTTTCGGAATGATAATACCCTTGCCTGTGGCCGGGTCCCATGCCTGCTTGGAAAAAATCTTCCACTGCTGGATGATATCATTGGCCAGAAGTTCCCCGGCGATTCTGTCCATCTGATCCGCCGTCAGGCCCTTGCCCTCCACACAATACCGTCTGGATGTATACACCCCCTCATTTGGACCAAGTGTTATCTTCAGAATATCTTCAATGGCCTCAACTGCCGTACTGCCGGGGTTATCCCTGACGCCAGGCCGATATCCTACCCAGATCGTCCAGTCAAAGGCAAAGGGCAATGGATTGCAAGAAGATATCTGAGTAACGGGATTGGTAAATACCTCCGTCTGGATGGTTTCAAGCTGGGCACCTGTCAGCGCGGCATCAATGGTCACCACATGAATGGTGCGGACACTGGCAAGTTCGACATCAAAATAATCTCTTGCCTTATGTCGTATGCCTGCACCTTCAGCATCAAACAGATCTGGTTTTAACGCAATTTCAAGTCGATACGGCATGAATAGAATTTCCGTAACATTAACCAAATAACCCTTTGGCTTTTTTAAAATACTCCATAATCACATCATCAAAACGCATAATATCGCTGTAGATAACATATACCATAAGAACTGAGAGCAGAAAAATACCTGCCATCTGGACAATCTCGCGTACCTTTAAGTTTACGGGTTTTCGGATGATAAGTTCAATAAAAAAGAAAAGCAAATGCCCTCCGTCTAAAGGCGGCAGAGGGAAGAAATTAAGTATGGCAAGATTAATGCTGATAAACCCGATAAAAAAAAGATAGGGCCCGATCCCGGCCTTTGCCTGCTGACCGGCCATGGATGCAATCATTATTGGGCCGCCCAGGGCATCTTTTATTGAAATTTCGCCCTGTATGAGTTTAGCCACAAATATAACGAGAAGCCTGGAAATTCCATACGTCCGGGTGATGCTTTCCCAAAAAGCCTGAACAGGAGTCAACTCCTTTGTTATCGTATCGCCTGCATGTGAAATCCCGATCAAATACCGCCTGCTTTCCTCGCCAAGCATATTCCGGGTAGTCTCTAACTTCGGCTGAATCGTCACTTGAAACGATGTGGCTCCCCGGGTGATTGACACGTGAAGGGCTTTTCCTTCGCTTTGTGAGACAATCGCAGTCAATTCATCCCATTGTGAAACAGGCACCTCATCAATGGCTGTAATCAGATCCCCCTTTTTGAGTCCGGCAGTTTCTGCAGGAGAGTCTGCGACCACTTCTCCGATCGACGGTTTTAGAATATACGATCCGGTGGTCAGAAAAATACCGAAGAAAATAATAATGGTCAAAACCACATTAAACAAAGGACCTGCGGCTACAATGCATATCCTTTTTAGCGGATGTTTATGCGTAAACGATATCGGGATATCGGCAGGCTCTATCTCTTCGTCCGGATCTTCCCCGACCATTTTTACAAACCCGCCAAGAGGCAGAGCAGAAATACGATAATCCGTAATACCGATCTTTTTCCCGACAAGCCGTGGGCCAAACCCCAGTGAAAATGTTTCAACCCCAACGCCAAACAGTCTGGCAACCAGAAAGTGTCCCAGTTCATGAAAAAAAATAAGTACTCCCAGCAGTATCACCATGGCAAAAAAAGTTATTCCCATATCATTTCCTATCTAATAGTTTTATATAACCAATTCTTTTAAAAAACGTTCAACTTCATATTATTCTCCGGATGCGGCGATCTGATCGTCTGCCCATTCTCTTGCCCAGCGGTCTGCTTCCACAATATCATCCAGCGCGGGGCGGAATATAACGGCATGCGAATCCATCGATCGGCTGATAATCCCCGGAATCTTATCAAATGAAATACGACGGTTTAAAAAAGCGTTGACCGCCTGTTCGTTGGCTGCATTTAGCACTGCCGGAAGTGTGCCTCCGGTCTTACATGCATGGTACGCAAGAGAGAGACAGGGAAATTTTTCAACGTCCGGCTGTTCAAAGGTAAACATGCCGATGCCTGCAAAATCAGGCAGGGGCTGCTTCAGATCCAAACGCTTTGGAAATGAAAGTGCATAGGCAATGGCTCCTTTCATATCGGGTATCCCGAGCTGAGCAAGAACCGATCCATCATTGAAGGAAACCATGGAGTGAATGACGCTTTGAGGATGAATAATGACATCAATACGCTCGGGTGGTATCCCAAAAAGACAGTTGGCCTCAATGACTTCCAGCCCTTTATTCATCAACGTGGCGGAATCAACACTGATCTTCCTGCCCATCTGCCAAGTGGGATGATTCAGCGCCTCTTCAGGCTGGATATAAATAAAATCCTTTGCCGGCTTTTTTAAAAAAGGGCCCCCTGACGCGGTAAGAAAAATTCTACCCACATCTTCCACCGGATGCCCCGCAATACATTGAAAGATAGCGCTGTGTTCGCTGTCAACTGGAAGAATGGTTACACCATTGTCAGCCGCAGCCTTTATAACGATCGCTCCGGCCATTACCAGGGTCTCCTTGTTGGCAAGCGCGATATCTTTCCCCGCGTCTATGGCCTGCAATGTGGGCATCAGACCGGCTGCTCCCACCATAGCAGTTACAACCATATCCACAGATGGATATGTGGCCGCTGTCCGGTATCCTTCATCCCCGTGCAGAATATTCACATCCGAACCGGAAGGCATCCTGCTTTTTAACTCCAGCGCCCGTTCTTTATCAAGGACAACAGCTATGTCCGGAGAGAACCTATCGACCTGGTGAGCCAGTTCCTCCACATTGTTCGCTGCCGTCAGCGCTTTGACCGAAAAAAGCTCAGGAAACATCTCAACGATTTTTAAAGTATTTCGCCCAATGGATCCTGTTGATCCAAGTATGGAAAGGTATTTCATCTATCGCCCTTTGCCCCTTGCCTCTTGTCCCTATTTCTAAAAAACATAATAAATGAAAAAATACGCCACTGGAGCGGCAAACATCAGGGCATCCAGACGGTCAAGAAATCCGCCATGCCCGGGAAGGACTTCTCCCGAATCCTTGATATGGGCATATCGTTTAAACTCTGATTCAAACAAATCTCCCACCTGCGCAAAAATTCCAATGACAAGAAAAAAAAGAATGTCCATTCCCCATGGAAGATACGGAAAAAAAAGAAGTTTGACAATCAGTCCTGCCAAGACACTGGTAACAAGACCGGCGATAGCACCTTCGATGGTCTTGCCCGGGCTGATGATCGGGCTGAGCTTGTGTTTGCCAAAACCTGAACCGATGAAATACGCGCCGCTGTCACCGACAAATACGATGACAATCAATGAGAAGACCCAAAAGATGCCGTCAATCCCGTTTCGAATCAGAACAAGAAAAGAGAGAAACAAGGGAATATAAACAATGCCAAGAACCTGTTTGGATAAGATAATCGGAGCGGACGGATCAGACCTGAAAAGCCATAAGGAAGCCATCCCGGAAACGATGAGATTAAGCAATAAAAGCCACACCATCGCTTCAAAGTTCTTAGCGTAAGCAGCCCAGACAATTCCCAGAGCGATGAGATACGCAAAAAAAAGCATGAATCCTTTTCCAGCTCTGTGATCGTCTAAATAGATTATCCTGAAATATTCCCAGATGGTGATAACACTGAGGACGCCGATAAAAATGCTGAAAAGAACCTGCCCTCCTTTAAATATAAGGAGAATAAGAAGGGGAAGACCTATGGCAGCTGTTATTAATCTCTTTTTTAGCATCATGGTATAGGCCAGATTATTAAGTTGGGGGGACTGTTATATCCATCAATTAAAGGCGGCTTTGCCTGTAATCGCTCCTGTTTGATCTGTTTATTCTTCGATGTTGCCGTATCTACGGTTTCTGAGCTGATATTCTTTTATAATGGCAATAAACTCATCTTTGCTGAAATCCGGCCATAAGGTGTCCGTCACATAAAGTTCTGTATAGGCGATCTGCCAGAGAAAAAAATTACTGATGCGCATCTCCCCGCTGGTTCGAATCAGCAGATCCGGATCCGGAACGCCTCGCGTATACAGATGATTGGATATCAACTCAGGCGTTATTTCCCCTGGATCTATTTCGCCTTTTTTTACTCTCTCGGCAATATCATGAACCATTTTTTCAACGTCCGCCCGCCCCCCGTAACTCAGCGCGATATGTAAAACCAGCCCGTCATTTTTTTGGGTGTTTCCCATTACCCGTTGAATTGACTTCCGGACATCCTTCGGCAAACGTTCCAGTTGTCCAATCGCATTGAACCGGATATTGTTCGTGAGCATTTCCTTTTCTTCTGTGTCAAGAAATCTTTTCAGGAGCCGCATCAGCGCTGTTACTTCGGATTTTGGCCGCTGCCAGTTCTCAGTGGAAAACGCAAAAAGGGTCAAATTGGATATGCCGACTTCACGGCAGGCGCGCAGGATCATCCGAACCGTTTCCGAGCCTTGTTCATGTCCTTTTACCCGGTTGAGCTGACGCTTCTTTGCCC
>JAABPS010000116.1 GCA_011391835.1 Desulfobacteraceae bacterium | reverse complement strand
TTTGCCCACCGCCCGCTTCCGTCCATGATAATTGCAACATGACGGGGAAGCCGCGAAATATCGATGTCTGCATCCATAGCGGATTTTCCGGTTGAGGAAGCGTTAGAATTCAAGTATTTCTTTCTCTTTTCCCTTATAAATTTCTTCTACAGAACTGATATAATCATCCGTTATTTTCTGCACTTTTTCCTGAGCGCTGAATGCGTCATCTTCAGAAATATCTCCATCTTTCTTGAGCGTTTTTATCAGCTCATTGGAATCCCGCCGGATATTTCGCAGGGCAACTTTATGCTCTTCTGCAATCTTGCTTACTATCTTGACGAGTTCTTTTCTGCGTTGTTCTGTCAGCTGAGGTATGTTTATCCGGATGATCTTCCCATCGCTGGAAGGTGTGAGACCTAACTCAGACTTCTGTATCGCTTTTTCAATTTCCTTGATTACGGAAACATCCCATGGCTGGATGGTAATCAGCCGGTTTTCCGGAACAGAAAGGGATGCGACCTGATTTAATGGTGTGGATGTGCCGTAGTAATCAACTCGAACACCGTCTAAAAGGGACAAGGAAGCCCGCCCTGTCCTTAACCTGTTTAATTCATTCTTCAGAGAGGATACGGACTTATCCATATTCTCTTTTGTTTCCTTAAATAATGATTCAATCATGAGCTTTCACCTTAATTATGGGTTTTTGTTAAGTTGAAAGATACATAATATAAACAAGCTATACAATGAACAGTTATAAATTAACTCTTCACGGGTCTTTTATATTAACTGGTAATGCGTGTGCCGATCCGTTCGCCGCACACAATCTTCCGGACATTTCCTTTTCCGCTCAGATTGAAGACCACCAGGGGAAGCTTATTATCCATAGCCAGAGAGATCGCTGTCATATCCATCACTTTGAGTTGTTTTTTCAGCGCCTCCATGTAGGTTATGGTCTTAATAAATTTAGCATTTTTGTTCACAACAGGATCCGAATCGAACATGCCGTCCACCTTGGTGGCTTTCAAAAGAATTTCCGCATGAATTTCCTGCGCCCGCAGCACCGCAGCAGTATCCGTGGTAAAATAAGGATTTCCGGTTCCTGCTGCAAATATCACCACGCGGCCTTTTTCAAGATGACGGATCGCCCTTCTTAGGATATATGGCTCAGCAACCTCATCAATGGAGATCGCTGTCTGAACACGGGTTTGAACACCCTTCTTTTCCAGTGCATCCTGAAGCGCCAGACTGTTAATCACTGTAGCCAGCATTCCCATGTGGTCTGCAGAGCTTCTGTCCATATCAAATGAGCTCGCAGCAATGCCTCGGAAAATATTTCCCCCGCCAACGACCAAGGCTATCTGAACACCCAGATCAAATATCGACCGCACTTCTTCAGCCACGTACTTGATCACATCCGGACTGATCCCAAAGCCCTGATCGCCCATCAGTGCTTCGCCGCTTAATTTGAGAACAATTCTCTGGTACTTGGAAAGTGTCATGTGTTAAGACTCCCCTATTTGAAAACGAACAAAGCGATGAATGGTGATATTTTCTCCCATCTTGGCAATCAGCCCGTTTAAAAGATCGGCTATGGTAAGTTCAGGATCACGAACATATGCCTGGTTCATCAGACAACTGTCTTTAAAAAATTTACTGAGTTTTCCTTCAACGATTTTGTCAATCATTTTTTCGGGTTTTCCCATTTCCAGCGCCTGACCTTTATAGACCTCTTTTTCCCTGTGGATGATCTCTTCCGGGACATCTTCCTCCTTGACTCCCAGTGGATTGGTTGCTGCGATGTGCATGGCAATATTCTTTGAAAATTGTTTGAATTCATCATTTTTCGCCACAAAATCGGTTTCACAGTTCACCTCAACTATCACGCCGATTTTGCCGCCCAGATGGATATAGGACTCGATAACCCCCTCAGACATGGAACGCCCGGCTCTTTTCGCGGCGGTGGCCAGCCCTTTTTTTCTCAAAAAATCGACTGCCTTGTCCATATCACCGCCGCTTTCTGCCAACGCCTGCTTGCAATCCATCATTCCTGCGCCTGTTTTTTCCCGGAGTTGTTTTACAGTAGCTGCACTAATTGTCGACATCGTTATTCTCCTGTCTCTTCAAATTCATCCGTTGACATGTCATGTTCATCGGTTTCCTCATCAGGGATTGAAGCGGCCTTTCGCCTTTCAGAAGATGTTCCCTTTATGATTTCAACGATCGGACCGTCAGTACCATTGGAAATAATTTTTCGTTCGCCGGGTTTTAAATCTGATCCAACTGCCAATACCTCTGTTTCCTCCACCGCCTTCTTATCGGACTCCGCCTGCTTTTTCTCCTTGAACTGTTTGCGGCCTTCAACGCATGCATCAGCGATTCTAGATGACAGAAGGCTTATGGAACGGATAGCATCATCATTGCCAGGGATAATATAGTCTATATCATCCGGGTCACAATTGGTATCCACAACAGCAACGACCGGAATATTCAGCCGTTTGGCCTCTCGGATAGCGATAGCCTCATTTTTGATATCCACCACAAAGAGGGCGCCGGGGAGCCCTTTCATTGTCCGGATACCGCCAAGCGTGCTGTCAAGTTTTGTCCGTTCCTTTTCAAGCTTTAGCCGCTCTTTTTTCGGAAATAGATTAATGGATTCATCATTTTTAGCGGTATTTAAATAGTTCAGACGATCTATGCTTTTTTTAATTGTCTGGTAGTTGGTGAGCATTCCACCCAGCCATCGATTGTGAACATAAAACATTTCACACCGATTGGCTTCTTCATAGATAACTTCCCTTGCCTGTTTCTTAGTCCCGACAAAAAGCACGGACTTCCCCTCAGAAACCGTATCCGTAACAAAATCATAGGCCGTCTTGAACATACGAACGGTTTGCTGAAGATCAATAATATAAATGCCATTCTTTGCGCCGAAAATGTAGGTTTTCATCTTCGGGTTCCAGCGTTTGGTCTGATGACCAAAATGAACTCCTGCTTCCAGCAGTTCTTTCATGTTTACATAAGCCATTGGTTTTACCTCCTAATTGGTTTTGCCACCGCCTTTTTCCACCCAGTTTTCCACTTTCATCGAAAGCACCGGAGAACAGGTCCCAAGACGTGTGAAGTGTACAGCCCTTTCAGAAAATTCAATTAGTTGAATTAAAAGACCTGAAAGGCTCTATTTTTAAACGAGATTACGTACCAAATCAATTTCTGATCTGCAAGAGAATTTTATAATTTTTTCAATAAACTATTTTAAAGCAGAAAATGAAAGATGGGTTGCATGCTGCATATATCCTTAATCGGATGTCTTTTTCATTGCAACAACACGGTAATATCCACTGTAATCCTTTGAAAAAGAGACCCTTTCATATTGACCCGTTTGATCAATAAGATGCCACACATCATCTTTCTGGTGATGATCAATCTCCAGCAGGAGATACCCGTCGGGGTTAAGAAATGTATATGCCTGTTGGATAATGTGCCGAATAGCGCTCAGACCGTCTGTATCCCCTTCCAGTGCCATTCGGGGTTCATATTCCACAATTTCGGGCTGTAATCTCTGAATATCATCTGAACGGATATACGGCGGATTTGAGACGATAAGATCAAACAGGGCACTGCGCCCCTTAAGAGGCGAGAACCAGTCTCCTGAGAAAAAGATC
>JAABPS010000115.1 GCA_011391835.1 Desulfobacteraceae bacterium | reverse complement strand
TTGCGAAGCATTATATATTTATTATCCATTTTGAAGGCTTTTTACCTTATCGTAAATTTCTGGTGTATCTAAAAATACGGAAAGATCTTTACAATGCTTAAGCATGTAATTCCAATCCAGTTCATTTCGCATATTTTCTATTATGTAGTTAATATCTGCCAAGTCTTTCTCCCGGGTTGAAATGACTTTTTGAATGACCAGATCTTCAGGGGTACACGTTTTGATATTCACATCAAAGAAGGTCATTATCTTACTTCTTTGGATAGCCTCTTTTTCAAAAGGTAATTCTGCGAATACAAGGTCTATTCGAACATCATGAATATCAACAGGTATAACATTTGTATCTTTGATAAATGCTTCGGGGTTGGCAGGAATAATTTTCCCGGCTTTTGATAAATGCTCAATAAACGGTTTCAACTCTTTTTCTGATTTTAAAAAGAACTTAATATCAATATCAAATGTTTGTCTTGGGTTACCATATAAGCTGTTCGCTATTCCACCGAAAACCATATAAGGGATTTCCAAACTATCAAGCAGGGAAGTAATATCTGCTAATGCTTTGATTATTGGATTCATCATGGGTTAAGGTTATATTTTACACTTTTGATCTTTATTTGGTTATAGGATAATATTAATATAACTTACCGTTATTTTTATGATAATTGATCAGATAAGTCAATTAAAAGTTTTTAGATTAGGCTCTTATCCCAATTAGATGGGAGAAAGGGTCCTGGGGTTCAGGTTTGAAAGGGTTCAAGTGTTTGTATTATCAATATTTTTAGTTGTTGTTCGAATTCCGGAAACAATAAACTCTTGACGAATATCCCAGTCGTTGAGCGGGGTAGGGGCACAAATTCGAATATGACTTTAACTGAATAATTTTTGGTAGATTTTTAACGTAGTTATTGCTGTATTTTCCCAGGTGAATTTTCTCACCCTATCATGGCCCTTTTACTTGAGTATATTTTTTCCTTGCATAACATTGTGCCATGGATTGTCTGAATTTTTTTATCGAAGGGTTTTCAGCAGGTGTCTTCCGTATTATCATGAAATGAAGATGAATCGTTTAACTCAGCACCTTGTTTCAGACTACGGCCGGGATATGTCGCCAATGACTTGCGGGCAGCGGTGGATTTGTTCAATTTTTCAATCCATGACTCCGCTTTTCGAGCTTTCTGCCAGCTCTCCTGACGCTTCAGCATTTTTTTGATATCATTGTCCATCTAAAAATCGTTTTTTATATTGAATCCATTGATTCGTTAAGCCGTATTTTTGAGACAGTTCCTGAATTTCTTTCTCTGATACTGCTTTTGACTCTATCAGGGCAAGAATCCGCATGAAATCTTTTACTCGTCCAGCACTAAGAGCAATAAGAGCTAAATAACTGGCTTTAACAACACGAATGGCAATTCCATCTAAATCCGACTCATCTGCATTGTTCATGGCGTCTTCTGTTAACTGGTCAAAAGCAGGAATGAATTGAGCCGGCCATTCTCCGATGCGGATTGCCTCTCCTTCGGGTTTGTATCCTTTTGCTCTGCAATATTCATAGATTGGACTTAATGCGGTCAGGCTATCCGGGTTATCAACTGCAATCAATATATCCGCATCCATGGTGACAACTGCCTCTGTATAGCGCATTTGCGCTACGGCGCCAAAGACGGCATAATTCTTAATGATGCCATCACCCTTCATGTCATTGAGTAATTGTGTAAGCTCTTTCACTTTTTATGGCTGCCCATGCAGATCACATGATTTGCCTTTTAACACATACTCAATAAATTATCCAGACTTTCCGGTGGTTGTGTACTTACCGGTAAAAGAATCTTACGCGCATACTTCTTTGTATATTTTTAATGTATTGAGCGCTGTATTTTCCCAGGTGAATTTTCTCACCCTATCATGGCCCTTTTACTTGAGTATATTTTTTCATTATTAATTTCTTAAAATCTTCTAAGTCCTTGAGGCCATCTGAAATGAACCGATAGACATATGCGTCATCAATATCACCGTACAAATGCACAAGCCTATTTCTAAATTTTACCATCTGGCGCAGCTGTGTTCCAAGTTCGGATGCTATAATCTTTTCTTCCTCAATAACTTTGAAAGAATCAGCGTAATCTTTTGGCGGGCGGTATCTCTCAGATGAAATAATATGATTTGCTACATCCAGACAGATCTCAATGCTGACTTGAAGATAATATTTTGCACTCCCAACAAGTATTTTATCTTTAAGAAAATCATTGAGAGGCTTTTTAGAAATACTTTTAAGAATATCAATATACTCTTCCAGCTGGACAAATTTTTGAGTTATTTTATCAATTAATACCATATAGATTGCTTATAGAAAATACTAAGAAAAAATATGATCGATATACGCCTGATGATACTGACGAATAACAGGAAAAAAGTCGAAATAGGTTCGACGGATATGTGATTCAACGTCTATTCGTAAATCTTCGTTTTTTGAATAGATGATAATCCCTTCTGTAACAATCTGGCCTTTAATGATAAGCGGAAGGTCATTCATAATTCTGACCTCAGAGTTTTGCCTGATTTTTAATTTTTCGTCAATTTCAAGGGATATTGCCATTTGGATGCTTAATTTTTTATTGTCCGGAATATTATCCATATATATACATAGATCAATATCGCTAAAAGAATGTTCCAGCCCATTTGCATAACTGCCATAAAGGTATGCAAAATCAACTGGGTATTTTTTAAGGATTTGAGGTGCAAGCTTGAGGATTTTTGTTATTATTTTATTCATCGTCTGTTCATAACATTATTTGCACATAACTACAATATAATCTCTTTGTATATTTTTAGTGTATTGAGCGCTGTATTCTCCCAGGTAAATTTTCTTGCCCTTTCATGGCCTTCCTGAATCAGTATTTTTCTCAAGCTTTTATCGTATATAACCTTTTTGATGGCGTCTCTGATGCTTGTTTCATCTTCCGGATCAAAGTAGATCACGGCTTTGCCGCCAACTTCGGGAAGTGAACTGGTTTTGCTGATAATGGCAGGGCAGCCGCAGCTAAACGCTTCGAGTACCGGTATTCCGAATCCTTCATACAGAGACGGGAAGACAAAGGCCAGGGCATTTCTATAAAGAGTTACGAGGAAGCGATCATCTGCGGGGAAGTGAAATACGTTGTCTGAGATTTCCAAATCTTTGAGAAGTTTCTTTTCTTCATGCGTAAACTTTGTGCTTCCTGCGCATATCACGTTTAATTGCTTATCCATTAGCAATAGATACGAAACGGCCCGGATGAAGCGTTCAAAATTTTTATAAAAGGGGCGTTTGCCAACAAATAGCAAATATTTTTGTGGTAAATTTGGAGTGCGTCCATATTCGGCTGTATCTTCATCCAATGAGTTCCCAAGATAGACGATCCCAACCTTTTTTTCACTGATATTACACAGGCGGATAATATCTTCTTTCGTGCTTTCAGAAGCAGTAACAATTTTCTCCGCTTTCTGAATCAGGCCTGTTTTCCATGCTGAAATTTCTTCCTGACCCGGGAACATATCAGGAAAGATTTCAGTGATCATATCATGGACAGTGAGGACAAAGGGTTTGCTGCCGATATGCTCCAGGAAATAGGGATTATAAAAGGTCGGGTGGAAAATATCGAAATTTTGATTTCGGAGATACTCTTTTGAGCGATTAAGATTCAGCCAGTTGAGCAGTCCGGGTTTTTTGGTGAAATTAAAATTGTTTAAAAAAGGCTTCACTTTAAGGCCGGCAATATCTTTCAAATATAGATTATTTGAATATTTTAATGAGAGATCAAAAGCGCAGTTATAGTTTGTCTGGCAATATTTTATCAGCTGGGCAAAATACCGGGAGATGCCGCCATATTTTTCATAAGAAAAAATCTGGTGATCATAAAGAATTCTTATAGGAGGATTCACTTTTTGAGGTTTTTGTCTGGCGGGCAATACTGACGCATATAATTGAATTGTCTGTTGAGCTGTTTTCTCCCATGAAAAATGTTTGATTCTTTCGAACCCCTTCTGCCTAAGCTCTTCTGCCAGGAGATTATCTGTGAGGATGCGTTCAATCGGTTTCCGCATATCTGATTCATCTTCAGGGTTGAAATAGAGCACAGCATCACCGCCCACTTCTTTTAACGATCCGGTATTACTGATGATGGCCGGACACCCGCAACTGAAGGCTTCAAGAACCGGTATGCCAAATCCCTCATACAGAGAGGGCAAGATCAAGGCCGCGGCTTTTTGATACACTGTCGGAAGGAAATTGTCATCTGCTACAATACGCACTACCCTTTGTGATATGTTCAGGGTATTGAAAAGCTTTTTCTCATCTGGCGTAAATTTCAGACCACCGGTACATACAATATGAAGCTTCCTGTCTGCATTCAGCAGTGGTGCTACCGCAACGACAAATCTTTTAAAATTTTTATAAAATGACCGTTTTCCAACAAATAGGAGATATGTATCAGGCAAGCGGAAAGGGGCAGTCTCTTTGACCATGCTCAGGTTCAAAAAACTGCCATGATAAACGACTTCAATTTTAGCTTCATTTATACCACAAAGGCGGATGATATCTTTTTTTGAACTCTCAGAGACTGTAATGATTTTATCTGCTTTTGGAATCAGTTTATTTTTCCAATCAGAAATTTTTTTCTGCCCCGGAAACATATCGGGGAAGAGCTCTGTGATCATATCATGGACAGTGAGGACAAACGGTTTACTGCCGATATACTCCAGGAAGTAGGGATTATAAAAGGTCGGATGAAAGATATCAAAATCCTGATTTTTCAGATTCCTTATGGAGTGTTGAATATTCACTATATTAAGGATGCCTGGCTTTTTTCTAAAATTAATGCTATTGAAAAAAGGCTTTACGTTGATATTATCCAACGCATTTAAGTAGATGTTGTCGGAGTATTTCAAAGACAGATCCGCGTGACAATTTTGATTCGTCTGGCAATGCGTTATCAACTGGGCAAAATATCGGGAAATGCCTCCAAATCGTTCGTAGGAAAATATCTGATGATCAAATAGGATTTTCATATTATAAGAGATATCTGCATCGGATTAACCCGTCTGATAGTTTATGATGGCGGCTTTCAGGCACCAGCCGGACCATGTTATACTTGGCGAAGGTATAAGAATTTAAAACGTATTAGAGTCCAGTGCAATACATATTTTCAGATTGTTATAGGTTGATACAATGGCTGTTAAGAAATATAAAGTTCTGATAGAAGCATCAAAAATATTAACCCCCCACAGGGATGGGCATAAACGCTATGTTTTTGACCTGCTGAGGGGTCTTTTACCCGTTGCCAGGGATGAAAAAAGCCCCTGGGAGTTTTATGTGTATCTGGCAGCAGGAGGAACTGTTGGGATCAGAAACATTATTGATATTGAAAACATCATTGAAGAGGATGATCCTTTTACTGCTGTTTACAGAAAAACAGCTTCTTTTTTTGGGCCGGATTATATCCTGAAGATGCTGTACGATAAACTTAAAAGACGGATGCGTCCTTTAAAAAATGAAGAGTTTAAAAGAAGAAATCGTCATTTTGCGACTGATACATTTGATATCATTCACCTGACGATTCCCCAGCTTTATCTGCCGATCTTCAGGGAGTCTTTTATCAACGATGAAAACAGATTGATCACAACTGTCCATGATCTTACGCATATCCACTATCCGCATTTTCACAGTAAAGAAAATATTGAATCTGTTCAACATGGTCTGGATATGGCTGTGAGAAGAAAGTCCGTATTCATGACAATATCCAAATCTACAGCCCATGATCTATTGTCTGCATTCCCTTCCATTGATTCAACAGATATTCATGTTGTTTATCCCGCTTCTGATCCGTTGAGATTCAAAAGAGCAGATGATCCTCAGCATATAAGCAGGGTAATGAATAAGTATAACATTCCTCCAACGCCATTCCTCCTTTCCTTATGTACGCTTGAGCCGAGGAAAAATATTTCAAATATGATTAACGCATTTCTGCTGCTTAAAAAAGAAATTCCGGACACAGATATCAATTTCGTGGTTGCAGGCGGGAAAGGATGGAAGTACCGGGAAATATTTAAGGATAAAGCACTGGCATCTGACCATATCATTTTTACAGGATTTATAGAGGAAGGGGATTTACCTGTTTTGTATTCTGCGGCGTTAGCGCTGTGTTATGTTTCGTTTTATGAGGGATTTGGCCTGCCGCTTCTTGAGGCCATGTGCTGCGGGACGCCTGTGATTTATGGGAATAACAGCTCCATGCCGGAAGTGGTAGGAGAGGCAGGGCTTCCCGCTGATCCAGGTGATCTTCATGATATCAAAGAAAAATTCAGAGGCATCGTAACAAATCCCTCACTGCGCGAGATGTTATCCAGAAAAGCGCTGGCCAATTCAACAAGGTTTTCGATGGATATATTTATACAGCAGACCATCGATGTGTATGAAAGGATGTTATGTAATGATGATCATTTCCAGATGAACGGATGATCCCAGACAATACACGGCGGTCAGCTTAACGCCCACAGGAGCTTTAAAAAGGATTCAGGCAACGTGCGCAACATCAAATTAAATGAACCCCAGCGATTTATTAAAAACACTTTTTTCCTTTTTTTTTCATCGGTATTTTCAGCCGTTATTAATATTCTTGTTATTTCTCACCTTTCCGATGTGCTGCTTGTGGAGGGGTTCGGGCGGTATAATTTCCTTCTCACATACAGCAATTATTTTCTTCTGCTAACTTCTCTGGGAACGGATATTGTCGCTTTGAGACTCATGGCTGCTGATACAACTCAAGTGAAGGAAATCTACGGCGCGCTTGTGCCATTAAAATTGATACTCAGCCTATCTGTTTTTATTCTGATGCTGGCCCCCATGCTCTTTAATGAAAAGTTAAATTCCTATGGATGGATACTGGTTATTTTTGCCTCAACGGTGCTGGCATCGCCATTTTCGGCGCAATGCGTTTTTGAATCAAGCAAACGTCTGGAGTTCCCTTCGGTGATCACGATCCTTTCACAGGCAGTGAACTATCTTCTGATAATTCGTTTCGTTCAACAACCGGATGATCTAATACGCGCGGCCATGATTCTCGTATTCAAGAATATCATCATGGTGTTGAGCCATCATGTTTTGTACATAAAACTGTTTGAAACATACAGATGGAATTTTGACGCTGATCTATGGAAAAGATTTCTTAAAAGCGGCCTGGTGATTGGTTTAATTCAGGTAACGGTTATGCTGCTGCATTACTTTGACGTGTTCATGCTCAATTTCATGAAAGGGGAAGTTGATGTGGGACTATACAGTGCTGCATACCGGGCGATGTTCATGATTCTGACCATGATTGCGATTATTAACAACTTGATGAGCACCCTGTTATTTGAGAGCTATGACAAGCGGCCGGACGTATTTAAACGCCGTTTTGATGAGTACGTTAAATGTTCAATTATCATGGGTTTTGGTATTTCTGTTGGATCCATCTTTATGGCTAAATCCTATATGGGTCTGTTTTATGATATGACGGTTTACAAGGAGAGCATCCGCTGTTTCCAATTATTAATGCTTTCATTTCTTTTTATGATGGTATGCATTCCCCTGCACAGCGGAATGCTGGCAGCGCACAAAGAAAAACTCACCTTAAAAATAATTTTAGTTCAACTGGCATGTAATATTACCGGCAACTGGCTGTTGATACCCAAATACGGCATCATGGGGTCTGCTTTTTGTACTGTTTTATCTGAGATGGTTGGACTCCCTTTGTATCTTATCTTCTTTAAAAGCATACTTCCTCTAAAGGTTTTTAAAAATATTCTGATGGCGCTGATCTCCGTTATTCCGATGGCCATGTACCTTTATTTTTCATCCCAGTCAGACCATTATATTATCCGCTTCTTGATTGGCGCGGCCATTATGGCAGCATCGCTGTTTGTTTTGAGGGTGTACACATTAAAGGAGTTAATTCAATTAAAAGAAGTCCTGTTATCATTTGACAAACATCGATAAAATACCTATCACAGATATGAGGAAAAAACAGAAACCGTTGATCATTGCCCTTGAAGCCATTGTGCTGGGAGAGAGCCTCCTATCAGGAATCGGTATCCTGGCATTGAATTATTTGAAGCAGATTCTACAACTGGATAGTAAAAACAAGTACATCGTCTATTCCATGAGAACACAGAGGCATTTAAACATCGTGCCCGGCAACTGTGAATATCATTCCTGGAAG
>JAABPS010000114.1 GCA_011391835.1 Desulfobacteraceae bacterium | reverse complement strand
AGGAGCGCATCGTAACCCATTGTTGCGAGGTTTTCGCCCGGAATAAGTCCTTTTGCTCCCTTTTCGACAATAAAAATTGCGGGTTTGTTTTCAATGATTCCGGCAACAGCCGTAAAATCCGCTATCGGCCCGTTTATTACGTAATTTTTCACCCCGGATATTTTGATAAAGCCGTTTTCCCTGACGCCGGTTGTCGCCATAGGGTCATTATCTATGTTCATGGATTTTTCCGAAAGAGCGACAGCTCCGATTTTTTTGCCGGAAAGAACAGGGGAAAGCCACTTTTTCTTCTGCTCATCATTTCCGAATGTGCTTATGATCCTTCCGAAAAGCCTCGTACTCATTTCGACTGAAAGAAAAAGGGACGGGGAAAAGGATGATACAATTTCCATCGCTCCCATCAGGGCGCATAAACCGGGTATGTCTTTATCCTTAACAATACCAAGCTTTAAATAATGGGAATCTCCAAGACGAACAAGGGCTTCGCGGACCGTTTTTTCAGCGTTACCGGGATCTTTTCCTTCCAAATCTCTTTTCCCGGCCATTTCAAGCATTATGTCGTTTATATCTTTAAATAAATTCTGGTCCTGCTTTGTAAAGTCGAAATTCATATGAGCTCCTGGTTTATGCATCTGTTCAGGCGTTTAGGCTTAAGGCCATAAAAAATCATAAAAATTTTAAACCTTCAACCTTCAATTTATCATTCTGAGCCAATTCCATAAGTCCTAAAGAGAGAAGAATTTGTCATTCCCACGAAAGTGGGAATCCAGTCTTTTCAATATTTTGCAAAAATTTCTGGATTCCCGTTTGCACGGGAATGACGACTTTTGCAATTGGCTCTTCTGATTAGTTCTTTATATTAGTTTGGATATTATCATTTTCTGAATTTCTGAAGTTCCGCCGCCTATGGGAGCAAGCCTGCTGTCGCGGAAAATTCTCTCAACATCGTATTCATGACAATAGCCGTAACCTCCGTGTATAAGCACCGCGTCAAATGTCGGGGCCATGCTCCAGTCTCCTACATAAAGCTTGGCTACAGCCGCTTCAAGATGGTTCAGGGGACGTCCCTGGTCCTTGCACCAGGCGATCCTGTAAACAAGCGAGCGGGCCGCCTCTCCGAATATCCTGATGTCCGCGAGTTTATGCTTTATTGCCTGAAACTGACCGATAGGTCTGCCGAACTGAACTCGTCCTTTGGCATACTGGGCGCATTTTTTAAGAAGATATGTCGCAGACCCTACAAAAGGAGCAAGGAGCGCGCTGCGGTCCCACTCAACCGTCTGCATCGCCATCAAAAAACCGTCCCCTTCCTTTCCGAGGAGGTTTTCCACAGGTATTTCGCAGTTCTGGAAAATGAGTTCGGATGTGTGGGATGTCCTTACTCCCATTTTAATTAACGAAGGGCCTGCCGAAAATCCTTTTGTCCCTTTTTCAACTACAAAAGCGGAAATGCCCGCGTGCTGAAGTTCCGGTTGAGTTTTGGCATATACAACCGCGACGTCAGCTATGGGGCCGTTTGTTATAAACATCTTGTTTCCGTTTAATAGGTATTTATCCCCATTTTTTTCCGCCGTGGTTGTCATAGAGGCAACATCCGAACCGGCGTTAGGCTCTGTCAGTCCCATGCAGCCTATCCATTCTCCGGACGCAAGTTTAGGGATGAATTTTTGCTTCTGGGCTTCGGTGCCATGGCGGAATATTGTATCTGCACAAAGGAATGTATGGGCTCCGTAAGCAAGAGTAAGCCCGCCGTCAACTCCTGCTTCACCAAGAGCTTCTCCGGCAAGTACGGTTGTAACTACATCCGCTCCGCCTCCGCCCAGTTCTTCCGGAAAATGAAGGCCGAGGATCCCGAATTCCCCGAGTTTTTTGAACGATTCAAAATCAAACTCACCTTTTAAGTCATGTTCCCGGACTCTTGGAACAATCTCTTTCTTTGCGAACCGGATTAGTTCCTGCTTGAACATGAGCTGTTCTTTTGTAAAATCGAAATCCATTATTCCTCCATCTGGTTGCTTTTGAGGTAACTATTCAGATTGAAAGCTCAATAATTAATGATTAAACGGTGAGCCTTAAATCTGCAAAGTTACCTTATAAGAATATATACAGAAAGGGATTTATTGAAGTCAAGTATATTTTTGAAGCTAATTATAAATTCGAACAAGATTCAATGTTCGAAGATATTTAAAGCTTTCTAATATATACTTATATGAAATTGCTGCTGGTTAGATCAGAAAATGAGCCTTGATCACATGTGAAAGCTCATGTTTAAGGAGCCTGCATTGACATCTCCTGTGTTAAAGAAGGAATTTCTAAATCTATGATTGTCGAATCTTCCTGATTTCTCAGGTTGAAACTGCCGTTAATCCACCTGAGCCGCCTGATAAGCGATCTTTTTTGATAACAATCGTCTGCCAGGAGCTTTGGAGTGAGCCCTCCATCAATAGTTATATGAATGGCTCCTTCTCCTTCCGATATACTAAAAGCTATTTCTTTACTTCCTTCGTCGATCATCAACTCAACCATGATATCTATGATTTCAGACAGTCGATTCCAGTCGGATTCAATTAAGACATCTTTCTCACAGGTTAGGCTGAATTTCACATATTTAGATACCGGCTTAAAGGCTATGCGTCTGGTTAGGGATGTTATGAACAAATGATCATCTTCCAATGTTTCTAAAATACTTGGATCGGCATGAATATCTTCCTTAAGAGCGTCTATTATATGATGAATCAAAGCTCTTGCTTCAAACCGCATCACATTTTGTTTTATTTCCCTGCCACTGCTGGATACTATGAAATCATCAAACGAGCGCTCCAGCCTGGTTAACAGTGCTTGTCCAACAACACTCTCCAGTCCTTCCGCTTTCAGCATCTCTCTTATTTTATTAAATAATATAGCTGAACGCAAAACAAGGCCTACCTCAATAAGTTTTCCCGAATGCATCTCGTCAATCATTGCATTAAAGGCAGAAAACAATCGGTTAAGTTTCTCTGAATCAAGGACTTCTTCATATTTGGAGGCTTCCTCTGATTCCTCTAAAATGTATAGATAATAGACTACGCGACTTAGAGATTCAGTCATAACTGACACTATATCTATTACTTCCCTTGAGAGATCTACTGCATATTCAGAAGATGCAAGAATTGCCGGCAAATCCAGTTCTTTTCTCACAATAATTCCGGGCAGCCTGTCAATCATCTTCTTTAAGTATTCTTTAGCCTTTTCGGATGGAATAACTTCACCATGTCCCTGTGCAACCATAGCAATCTTTTCATTTTCAATCAGCCAAAGCAGGTTTTGTGCGCTTGATGTTACGCTGCTCTTGCACCACCCGGGCAATCCAGCTATAAATGGATCAGCGGCAAACATGAGATCTCCTACAAACAGAATATCGCCAACTTGAAATGAAATACTGTCAGGAGAATGTCCTGGCGTGTAATAGACACTTATCATATCGCCGTTAAATAAAAAGTCCTGTCTGGATAATGTATTTTCACCATATGTTGCAAAAGTTTTAGTAGTCATATCCATTTGAATGCCTTCGGTGAGCATGTATCTTTTTGTAATGTCAAATCTTCTATCTTCGGCAGACAATAGGCAAATATCAATATTGGGATCGGGAATGGCTTTTCTGTAGCGTCCTGCACCAGTCAATTCTCTGTCTTTCCGACCAATCGCATCAAAACCTTTCTCCTGGATAGCTACAAAAACAATTTCTTCCGGAGCAATGCCTGAAGGGTTATGCAAAAATTCAAAGCAGTGGTCCACATGGCAGTGCGTAAGATAAGCAAATACAGGTCGACCGCCTTCCTTCAGCACTTCCCCGATCACCCGACGGATGTCTGCTATCTGCTCCGGCAGATCGCCGGGATCTATTATCATAATAACTTTGGGGCTTTGAAATATGAATGAATTAGATGTGGTAATGTTCGTTTTCTTGATTATTGGATATAAAAGCGTGTTTTCCTTTCCCGGTACCAGTTGCCATGTCTCATTCTTCAGCATAATCTTCCTACCTTATTGGGCGTCTAATTAAAAGATGTTACATTTTCAGTTTATTTACCCTGACAAAGAACAGATCTTTCTCAGAGCCACCGCAGAGACTGCTACTATCCGCTTCGGGTTTTCAATTCCTGTCCGGCCAGCAAGATCATGAGGTAATAGGAGACATAAAAATTGAGCCGAACCTTTCAATCGACAATAAAAAGCTTTGCTCCGATCACGGTGAAGGAGCGATGTGGCTCAGCATTGTCAGCAACCTGATAACTCATGCCCGGTTTGAGAATAAACTTCCGGCCGTCTTTAAGCTCGGTTTGCAGCTCGCCTTCAAGGCATAAAAGGATGTGTCCTTTCGTGCACCAGTGGTCAGCAAGGTAACCGGGCGAATACTCAACCATGCGGACCCGGATTCCGCCGAAGTTTTGTGTTCGCCAGCAGGCGACGCCTGTCTCGCCCTTATACTCAGTCCGCTCTATGAGCGCCCAGTCGGTTGTGCCAAACGGAATATCAGAAATTTGCATGACCATTTCTCCTAATTATAACTGTAGAATTATGCCGCCGTTCCGGAAAACTGCGATATTAAATCATCTCAATTTATCAGGACGCATAACAGGGCTTTAAGCATCTTTTTTCAATCATATTTTGCACGGGTTTTTTCATCAGCCATAGTCGGCGCGATAAGCGGTTTCCAGACAGGATTTCCCCACGTCCCGAGTGAGGCATGCATTTCGAGATATTTTTTCGGTATCGGGTGGGTGCCTATGACGACCTTGATCCCATAACGTTTTTCAAGAAAGGTTTTGAATGTATCGATATAGGGGCAGGGAGGATAACCAACCACCAGGCCTGTAGCCAAATGAATAACCTCAGCACCATTTTTCACCATCTCGTCACCCGCATATTCTATATTGCCTCCGGGACAACCATCGCATGTTGTAAAACCAACCAACTCGACTTCGGTATCCGAGTATATGCTGAAAGCTCCTTCCTTATTTCTCAAAGCCCTTAGACACTTCCCGCCCGCACAGCGGCGGTAGCGATCGCAGATAATGATACCCACATTCGTTTTTGAACTCATTTCGACTCCTTTAAAGTTTCTCTTGTTAATCATCTGGGCATAAGGTCGGTTGCCGGCAAACTTTAATGGCGGCAGCACAACATTTTGCGGTCCGAAGCATCATACTTATACCGATCATTTATGCTTATTGTACAGGGTGCATGCCCTCAGTCAGGTATTTCTTTGCAAGATCAATATAAAGCTGTTTGCCCATATTCCAAAATTCTTCGTCTTTTGCCGATATCTCCCTGACGATTTGTGCCGGATTTCCGGCAGCAACAACTTTCGGAGGGATTATCTGTTTCATTTTTACAACGGTGCCTTCCGCGACAATCGCGCCTTCTCCAATTTCAGACCAGATACTGAGTATTGAACCCATGCCTATAACCGCCATATTTCCGATATACTTTCCATGAACCATAGCTAAGTGTCCTATGGTGACTTTTGTCCCAATCAGGTTAGTATTCCCCGGAGGCGCATGAATAATAACCCCTTCTTCCACCGCAGTCCCGTCCCCTATTTCGATCCTGCCGTAGTCCCCCCTCAGGATTGCCCCATGACCGATGTAACAATTGGCTCCAATAACTACATTACCTATGACCCTTGCCAGATCACTCACATAGGTATCCTTCCCCACCGTTGGCTCCCGGCCGTCAAATCTGTATAGCATAAAGAATCCTTTGAAGCTCCCCGCCGCAGAGCGGTCGGGGAATCTTCACCGTAAGGAATATAATCTGTTTTTAATTCGCTCGCTAACCCCGCCGCAGAGCGGACGGGGAATGCGCTCGCTGTTTCGGTTCAAAAAGCCACTTTCTCGAATTCATCTTCTGAAAGATAAGGGCATAATGATAACTTCATAAAATCGGTCCTCAATGCCGCGGCAAAAGACATGCATGTCGGAAATCCGCATTTTTTGCAATTAGACCGCGGTAGGAGTTTGTATATTTCCAGAACATTTGGAAAGGTCTTTCTGCTCTACTTAATATTTTTTCCACGATTGAATTTCAATAATGTTTCCCTCCGGGTCACGGAAATACACAAATTTCAAGGTTCCGACATTTTCAATTTCCTTCACAGTGATTTGCCCTAGCAATTCAGCGCCATTATTTAAAGCTGTTTTTAGAGTTGTTTCAACATCCTCGACTTCAAATGCAATATGTGTAAAACCGGTATGGTTCGCCATTATAGGGGTACGTTCAATCGTATCTTCATATGAGAAAATTTCCAGAGTTGGAGCATTTTCGCCGTGGCCGGGAAGTAATAAATGGATACCGGCCAATCTGGCATTTGTCAGACCGGTAGCTTTGTCTAACCAATCTCCTGAAAGATTGCGCTCCGGAGGTTTTACCTTGCAATTGAAAACATTGATGTAAAAATCTGATAACCTTTTCCAATTCTTTGCGGCAATATTTGTATGTGCGTATCGCATGTTCCACCCTTATTTTAAGCCTGACAGTTTTTGGAGGAGATCATAGACAGGGTCGCTTCGACCTGAGGATCCCCCGGATCACCTATGATTTTGAAATTCAATTTACGGGCGAGTTCAATCATGTTCTTGTTTTCACGCTGAATTATACCCCAGATCGTTTTTATTTTACGGTCTGTTGCTATAATAATCAGGCGGGAAAGAAGTTGCGCGCCGACCCCGAGCCCCTGCCAAGGGTCGCCCACCACGACACTGAACTCAGCGATGTCGGCTCCAATTGTCCCGTAAAGTCTTCCCACACCGAGCATTTTTTCTCCCGATTCGGTGTGCTGAACCGCTACCAGCGCAATCTCACGATCATAATCGATTTGAGTGAGGCTAACCAGCAGCTCGGCGGAAAGGTCTTTTATCTGTTTCGAGAAACGGTAATAAAGCGTTCGGGATGAAAATGTGGACCAGAGTTCCTGAAGGAGAACCGCATCTTCAGGTTTCATAGGCCGAATAAGAAGGTCTATCCCCTTTTTTGTTGTGGCAAACGTTTCATACTGGTTAGGATAAGGACTGATGATGAGATGGAGCGGCGACGAGGTTGAGGAGGATGCCACGACAATTTTCGCATTGGTTATACAAGCCTGATTTTCTGTAAACATCAACGAATGAATGTCGATAGCCGCAATTTCGGTGAAATCGGCAACAAGATGTGAAAGCTTTATCAGCAAGTCTTCACAAATCCTTAAATTGATATTTATATCCCGGCTGTGCGCCTTGATAAACCGCATCAGGATGGGAGACGACTCAAGCATGTAACGGGCAAGTATAATATTCAATGGCGGCAAGCCGGTGGCCCAATCACGGAAAATATTTTCAATCCCGCCGCCAGGGCCGGTAAAAAGAACCGGTCCGAAAACGGGAATCATTCGCGAGCCCATTACAAGCCTGAAATCAGGTGATTTAGCGATGGATGGAAATGTCGGGCTTCGCGACGCGTCGTCATTTTCTGTACCGGCTGTTTGAGCGGATGTTACAGGAAAACCATATGCTCCGAGAATATCCAGCGATTCATTTTCTGTGAGTGTACCCGATTTTCTACTGATTGCCGACATTATGATGTTCCTGGCTTTGGAATCATCGAATCTGTAGCCGGCAACGCGGGGAGGTATTTCCTGCAGAAGCCTCTGGTTTCTGTCATAGGAGTACAGGTACATGAAAGCCCTGACGGCTCTTTCAGGCGTTTCGTTCGTTGATATTCCGGCATCAATTAAAATCCTGCGGGCGGAAGCAACGCTGTCGCCTCCCATCCATGCGACCGATACCGGTATTTTTATCTCCTTCAATGCCGAACTTAAAACTGTGCTAAATGATTCAGGATTGGTGATTTGCGGGGAAAGTATAATCAGAACCCCGTCAATATCGGGCAGAGACTGGCAAAACGATACCAGCTGCGCAAAAATCTCCGGCGCCAATTCCGATCTGGTGCATACGGGATTGATCCGGCTCCACCCGGTAGAAAGAATCCGATCTATACTTTCAATGGCGTCATGGTCTAAAACCGCGGGCGTAACGCCACGATCCCGAAGCGCGTCAACTGCCATGGTACCCGGGGTTTTACTGTCGGTGATAATGACGAGATTGGCGCCGTTCGGTCTTAATTTTTTACTGACCAGCTCCGCACAATCAAAAAGGCCTTCAACTGTTTCAACCCGGACAATTCCCGCCCGTTTAAATGCCGCGTCATAAATGGAAATCTCATTCAACCGATCCACAGTTGGCTGTTGTAAGATACTGAATGCTGGTTTATGACGATCGGTTTTTAACACGATG
>JAABPS010000012.1 GCA_011391835.1 Desulfobacteraceae bacterium | reverse complement strand
CCGCTACTGAAAAGTTACATTCCGCGCCGACATCGAATTTTAAATATTGACGGGCGTTATTCAGAAATTTTTTTCTTTCTTTTATCAGTCTCCGATCCAGACGCGACCCTTTACGGATATGCGTGCTGAAATAAGATGACCTCTCAACTATCACGCCCAGATGTCCAAGCCTTTTTTCAACATCCATATTGATGGACGGTTCCATGATGGTGTAAACTTCACCCACCATCATGACCTTTAATGGAGGGCGTGGACTTTTTTCAAGGGATTGAAGTTTGGCCAACGCCTGTTTGCCGGCTTTGGAAAGGCCTGACATGGTATCAGTCAGATCAATTGCTTCCAAGGCCTGGTTTAGAATAGAGTCCACTTCGGTCGGACGCATGGCTGTGGCACGGCTGTGGGCAGCGGCTTTTTCAAGATGCTCACACCAGTTCATTTTCTTCCAACCCATGATAAGGGCAAAGGGAAATTTGGCAAAATTGGCAAGGGAGAGTTCCTTGCGCAGTTCTTTCGTTTCTTCATGGTTCTGCATAAATGCCTGCCAGTTAAATATTCCGGGGATGGTCAGCCACCGGAAATCATACCCCCTGTCCTTTAATACAATTTTAAGGATTCGGTCGTAAAGACCCAGACGGCAGGGCGGGCCGCTGCCGACCATGATAATGGTGTCCGCTCCGTCTTCCAGAGCCTCCACGAAATTGCCAAGGATTATTTTCAGCGGCAGGCATACGGATTCATTGGTGCTGTATTCGCCGATTTCACGGGTGCGATTTGAGGTCGGGCGCGGCAGAACATAGTCAATGCCTGCGGTTTCGGCAATGGCTTTGCAGAAGATATACATGCTTCCCAGGTGTGGAAAAGTTACCTTCATTTTTTTTATATATCATTTAAAAATAATTTGGTGTTTTAAATGAGCGCCGGGCTTTTCGAATCGCCGGAACGTGCCCGAAATTCATGGGCATAAAAATAATATTACTTCTGCGTTTTAGCGATGATAGCCGAAACAGCCTTCTAACCGTCGAACTCAGAGAATAAAAGCCTTTGTTTACCTTCCAGAAACCCTCCTGAAGGACTTCCACCTTCATTTTCGCCGGCTGATACACAACCGTAGCCATGTCATAGTATTTCCAATTTTCAGTAAGGATTCGGTTTTCCGCTTTCAGCCTTTTGTGAACCTTCGTGCCTGGAAAAGGCGTCAGAACAGGTAAAAAAGCCCCGTCAAGTGCATTTCTGTTGGCAAACTCAAGAAACTCATCAAACACGCTTTCTGTGTCGTGATCATAACCAAAAACAAAAGAACCATAAACTCCGATGCCTTTGTCATGGATTCTGCGGATGCATTCCTCGTAAAATTCGACCTTGTTTTGGACTTTGCCCATAAGGGACAGGTTATCCGGATTCAGGCTTTCAAACCCTATAAAAATACCGTGGCATCCTGCCTCTGCAAACTGCTGAAGCATGGCTTCATCTTTTGCAATAGTAATCGGAGCCTGGCACACCCATCGTAAACGATAATTTTTCAGCTTTTCCATCAGGCTGACGGCATGATCCGGCTTTGCAATGAGATTATCATCCGCGAAAAATATATATCCAGGTGTTTTTTTGAGGCTTTCCACCTCTTTCATCACCAGATCCACTGGTCTTAACCTGTAGGTGCCGCCAAAAAAAGAGGTCACGGTGCAGAATTCGCATCTATAGGGGCATCCCCGGGTTGTCTGAATCATATTTTCAAAGAAATAGCCTTTTTTCGGGTAGATAGTTCGATTGGCAGGTAAAATTTTATCCATTTCTGTGTAGGATCGTTGACGGTAAACCGGCTTGAGCTGTCCTGATTTAGCATCCTTCAGGATATTTCCCCAGATCTCATCTGCCTCGCCGATGACAACAGCATCCGCATGGCATGCAGCTTCATCCGGCATATTGGATGCATGAATACCGCCGATGACAACCGTAACGCCCATTTTTCGAAACCGGTCAGCAATCTCATAGCCTCTGGGAGCCAGCGGGGTCATAATTGTAATGGCTACAAGATCAGGTTTTATAGAAAAATCAACAGGTTCAATGCTTTCATCCGCATAGGAAATCGTATGTTCAGAAGGCGTCAATCCGGCAAGTGTAGCAGCGGACAGAGGGGGAAATTTGAAAAACAATACATCCCAGAAGCTTTCTGGCGGCCAGCCTGGAACGACAAAAAGAATATGCATAAGGTATCACACCACGAAAACGGCTTATTCGCGTTATAAAAGACTATGATAAATAATCCGGAAGGATAATTTTGTCAAGGCAGTTAAAACCGTACTCCACAGTGCAGGGATCATGGAAATTCCAAACCAAATATTTTATAAATCCAGTGAAATTCACCAATTCATTAAAACCAGCCCGCAAAACCTTATTCGATTCAACAAGGAATTGAAGATATGTCATCAAATGTGATAAGCATAATGTCATTATTAATTCGTTATTCAGGGCATATTTTTATGGTTCCATTATTTATGCATCGAGCGTTGGTGGTATCCGTCATCATAACAGTAGCGATGTGGCCTGCCGTTATCCCAAAATCCTTTGGCCTGCCTTCAAAAAACGATGCGCTGTTAAAAAAATATCATGAAATAGAGAAACCATTGCATGAGCACACCTCCGGCATCCCTGTCTTTATTGAATCGTTTGATGAAGGCCATGTCCTCTGCGGCAATGTTTACAGTATTATCTTGCACCCATTTTCCAATGTGAAAAAAGCATTAACGGATCCAGCAAACTGGTGCGATATTTCCCTGCTTCATTTAAATATTAAGGCCTGTACGTTTAAAAAGGATGAAAATATCCAAAAAATCACATTTTACAGCGGAAGAAAATTTTATCAACCGCCTGAAGATGCGTTTGTTCTTGAATATCAGTTTCAGGTAATCGACAGTAAATCAGCATATTTTAAAATTCTTTTAACTGCCGACAGCGGCCCTATGGATACTTCGGATTACCGGATAGAGCTTGAAGCCATTCCTCTGAAAGGTCATAAAACATTTATCCGTCTCTCGTATACGTATAAATACGGTCTGGCGGCTCAAACAGCTATGGAAGGATATTTTTCTACGCTTGGCATAAACAAAGTTGGGTTTAGCGTCATCGGTCAGGATAAAAACAACAACCCAGTATATGTCAGCGGCACACGGGGTGCAATAGAGCGAAACTCCGTGCGATATTATTTCGCCATTCAGGCCTATCTGGATACGCTCAACTTTCCTGAAGCCGACCGTTTTGAGCAGCGGGCACAGCTCTGGTACTCGTTAACGGATCAATTTAAAGTGCAGTTATTTGAACTTTCACGTGAAAACTACATCCGTTTTAAAAAACTGGAGCAGCAAAACCAGTTAAAACTGCAGGATCAAATTAACGAGACGGCGAAATGAAGATTTCTGAAAAAAATCAGCTTATTGAACTTCTAAACAAGAACTGGATGACCCATGATGGCATGTGGTTTTATCACTGTGTCCAGGAATTCGGTATTGAAAAAACAAACCATCTCAACAAAGCGGCAATTGCAGCGCTTGCCCCGATCGAAATGAAACGCTTAAAAAAGTTCATGGGAATCGAACAGGAGCCCATCGATACATTTGATGCGTTTAAACGTTTTTTTGAAAAAGCGAAAGAACTCTTTATTCCTGATTTTATGAATGCGGCCATGAGTTTTCGTGAAAAAAATGTTGTGCATTGGGAATTTAAGTCTAAAAGCTGTTTTGCTTATAAAGGAATGGTTAGCGCTGGCGTCATTGACCGATATGAGTGCGGTGTTATATACAGGATTGAATGCTGGCTAAACAGCCTTGGGATCAACTATTCTGTAAATCCGAAAATTTCAACATGCCGTATGCTTGTGAATGGCAACTGCTCCGGCGATTTTCTGATAAATTTCTGACCTTATGGAGGCATACTGAAAGAATAGGGTTTTCATGACCAACTAATTTAAGGTGCCCCAACAATTTGCTATGCTGCTTGACCAATCCTATAGCGGTATGCTTGAACAAACAACTGAATGAATTCAACAAATAAAAAAACAAGCGTCATTATCATTTGCGGGCCCACAGGTGTGGGGAAAACATCTGTGGGACTTGAGCTGGCAAAGCAATGGAATGGAGAAATTATCAGCGCTGATTCCATGCAGATATATCGGTTCATGAATATTGGAACCGCCAAACCCACCCCCGCGGAGCAGGCTGAGGTGGCCCATCACATGATTGATATTATCAACCCGGATGAGCCGTTTGATGCCAAAAGGTATTCACACATGGCTCGGGAGAAAATACATGGCCTTCATGCGCAAGGCATCCTTCCGTTTGTCGTCGGGGGGACAGGTTTTTATATCAAGGCCATTGAATATGGATTGTTTGATTCCGAATTGTCCGATCCGGATATACGCCTCCATTTGAAGAAGGAAGCCGAGGAGCGCGGAACCGCCTTTCTTTACGAGCGGCTCAGTCAATGCGATCCGGATACAGCAGGCATCGTCCATCCCAATGATACCTACCGCATCGTACGGGCGCTGGAAGTATAT
This sequence comes from Desulfobacteraceae bacterium, assembly GCA_011391835.1. Lineage (GTDB taxonomy): Bacteria > Desulfobacterota > Desulfobacteria > Desulfobacterales > JAABPS01 > JAABPS01. Next base: position 13,590 of record JAABPS010000012.1, on the reverse strand, counting down.
GAGCGAACCGGGAAAGGAATATCCACCTATCGCCGTGAACATGCTTTTGCCGATCATCCATTCAGAGTTTTGAAGATCGGATGCAAAATAAACCGAGAGATACTTTATGAACGGATCAATGAACGAGTGGACGGGATGCTGGAAAAAGGTTTTGTGGATGAGGTGAGAGCTCTCTTGCAGCGAGGATATGGCAGTGACTTAAAGTCCATGCAGTCCATTGGGTATAGCCATATCACGGATTTTATTAAGGGACAGACTCCATGGGAGGAGGCCGTTCGAACCATGAAGCGGGATACCCGGCGGTATGCAAAACGCCAGCTCACGTGGTTTAATGCCGATTCCTCGGTAAAGTGGATAGAGCCGGAGCAGATCACTGATATCCATAAAATGGTTGAACTTTTTTTAAACAATGCGCCAGATGCAGGTGTGATGAATTCACTATTGCCCGAAACACCATTTGCAAAATAGGTTTAAACGCATTATTTTTATTTGCTGTTTTATCAGGGGGAATCCTGTAACTTTTAAATAAGGAAAATGGCTATGAATATCATAAAACTGATTTATTCAAGAAGAAATTTTCTTCAATTCCTCATCAAGTCCATTTCAGTATCCGCGCTGTATCCTATCCTGCGATTTTTCAAAACGCCTCTTTCCAGTGCAGAGATAACCAGCAAATCCGTACCTGCCAGAATAACGGTTGCAAGCCACCGGCCCCGGATACTCCTTAAAAACGGTTTGATTGTGGATGGAACAGGCGGCACCGCATTTAAAGGGGATGTACTGATAAACGAAGACAAAATCGAGCGCATACATGCTCAGGGGATCGACTTTTTCGGCAAAACAATCGACTGCACCGATAAAGTGGTGGCTCCTGGATTTATTGACATGCATTCCCATATGGACTGGGTTCTGCCGCTGGCTGGCCATCTGGAGCTCAAATCGCCATTTATTGCTCAGGGCGTTACCTCATTTGTTGCCGGCAACTGCGGGTTTGGCATTGCCGGATTCAGGAAAGATTCTCCATTTAAGTCTATCCTGGAAAACAGGGCCATGGGTTTATACCATCTGCAATGGAATACCATGGGAGAATATTTTGATCATCTAAAACGCCAGGGGATCAGCCACAATCTGATCAATCTTGCCGGTCATGGATCTACCCGAACAACCATACGGGGATTCAAACCAACCCCGCTGGATACGGAAGAAAGAAAGGAACTTCTGTATTTACTGGAAGAGGCCATGGATCAGGGAGCCTACGGGGTCTCCTTTGGCCTTCAGTATGAACCCGGCATATTTGCCACCATGGATGAAATGAAAGAGGTTGCAGAGCTTGTAAAGAAAAAGGATAAGATAATTACGGTTCACATGAAAGCCTATTCTTCCCTTTCTCCGACCTATCCGCTGAAGCTTTTTGGAACGCCCCATAATCTGCTGGCTATTGAAGATATGCTCAATCTCGCCAGGGAAACCGGTGTGAAGATACAGCTGTCACATCTTATTTTTGTAGGCGCAAAGACATGGAAAACCTGCGATAACGCGTTGAATCTCATTGACAAGGCCATTGAGCAAGGTGTGGATGTGAAGTTTGATACTTACGCATATCATTGCGGCACTTCCATTATCAATGTATTTCTGCCCGAGTGGTTCTTATCAGAAATCCCGGAAGCATACGAAAGCAGGTCAAAGCTCTTGAGACTCCGGGCTGAAATGGAGCTGATTGTGCTGCTTCTGGGGTTCGGATACGAGGATATTCAGATCACGAACGCCAAACATCCTGAATTGAATCAATACAATGGAATGTTCCTCAAAGATATTGCCAAAAAGCGGGGCATGGGTCAGTTTGAAAACTTCATTGACTTTGCAAAGAAGAGCAAGGGCGTTGCAACTGTATTGAACCATCGGTATTCAAACCTGGATAACATCAAGGAGATGATGAAACATCCGGCTTCATTGTACATGACCGATGCAACACCGTTTTCGGAAGGCGTTCAAAATCCGGGAGTGTACGGAAATTTTCCCAGGTTTTTGCAGTACGCCAGAGAGTATACTATTCAGAGTCTGGAAGAAGCTGTTTACAAAATGACAGGCGCTTCAGCCGCACGGTTTAATGTCAAACAAAGAGGGGTGCTCCGCCAGGGATATGCGGCCGATATCACCATATTTGACTGGAAAACAGTGAAGGATAACAATACACCTGAAAAAACCAATATGACGCCTTCCGGAATCGAACACGTATTTATGAATGGCAGACCGGTATTGACAGCCAGTCAGGTCAGCACCTCGTTTAATGAAGGGAAAGTGCTTTAATGAGTAAATAGTGACGAGTAATTTAGGTTTCAGGAAAAAGGAGACGTGATGAAAAAAATCATTTTAATCGCAGCGGTTATTGTCGTGCTTGGCCTTGCAGGGGCTGTGTATTACTTCTTAACCCAGTTAAACATAATCGTTGAAAGACAGATCGAGAAAATCGGAAGTCAGATAACGGGCACAAAGGTATCGGTTTCATCCGTAGATATCAAGCTAAGAAAAGGCTCGGGGGCTATTAACGGGCTGGTGATTGCCAATCCGCCTGGATACAAATCGGACTATGCGTTTCGGATGGATACGATTCTGCTGGATATTGATCCGAAAAGTGTCCTAAAGGATCCGATTGTCATTGATGAAGTATTGATTGACTCCCCTGTGGCCGTTTGTGAATTTACAGAGACGGTGAAATCCAATATCCTGGAGATACAAAATAATGCCCGATCCGGAAAAAAGAAGGCAAGCACGCCTGCGCCAAAAAAGGATAAAAAGGAAGAAAAACCGATTCATATCCGGATAAAAAAACTTACCATTAAAGGTGTTGCATTGACCTATGACGCCGAGGCACTGGGAGGAAAGAAGGGAAGTGAAACTTTGCCTCCAATATACAAAACCAATATAGGCGGTACAAGAGGGGCTACGCCTGAAGAAATAGGCGAGGAGATCATCATTGCCCTGACCGGTAAAATCGCTCAGGCAGCATTGGAAAAACAGGCGGACAAATACAAGGACAAACTCAAAGAAAAAGCGGAAAAGGAAATAAAGAAACTCTTTGATTGAGAGCGGCAATCCAAATTGGCTGGACTTGTATAATACGATTGTTTGACTGGATTCCGGCTTTCGCCGGAATGAAATGCTGGTGTATGTGAGGCTCCACCCGCAGAGCGGATGGCCTCAGGAAGCCCCCGCGAAGGGGGCAAATATTGTTTGTTTATGTTCAGCCTCTTTCTTCAAATAGCTTTCTTTTTAAATTTTGGTTTTCTAATTTTAAGAGTTTCGTCATTCCGGACTTGATCCGGAATCCAGTATGTTTAAAATCGCTTTCTTTCTGGATGATAAATCGCATCCAGCATGCCGTCCTAATGATTCTCCCCGGATCGGTAGAACCTTTCCGGGTCCACCGCTGGAACCTGGGACTCTGAATAATCAATGCGGTATTCTCAAGGACTGCATAGAAGGAACATAGGCGTTTTTTAAAATTTGTATTTCTTCTTAAGAAAGAATCGCCTTAAATTTTGCCGGGTCCGTGGCATACAGCACAGCGCGTTCCACTCCATCCGCCCGAAATTCATGGGCTTTGAGATAACCGGGGTCGTTGGTCATTTTGAGAAATGCCTTGCGTGAAGGGTACTGGACAAGCATCAGGAGATCCCAATCTTCTGTACCCTGCAGCAATTCTTTCGGTATTCCAAAATATATCACTTTAGCGCCTACTCCTTCCACATAACGCCCTGATTCCTTGATGTAATTGAAATATGCTTCCCGACCGCCATCTTTTTTAAACTTCAGCAGATTGAGCATGACAAACGGTTCATCATTGGGGTTTTTAGCCAATGCCTTAAATTGATCTTCATTGCTTTTGATATCAGACATATTTTTACTCCTTAAATAGGATTATTTTTTTGCGCAATCATTTTCGCGGAAAAAATCGTTCCATAACGCCGCCACTTCACACGGTTTTTCTTCCTGGATAAAGTGCCCTGCCTTGAGCCTTTCGATTTTATTCGTAATTGATAAGAAATTAAATTGAACTCGTTTTTTGGAATCCGAGCATAGAAAATCGCCTCTTGTATGTCAAGGCAAATAGAAACACATGATGTAGGGGGGATAATTCAATGGCAAAATTTGGCATAATACGATGAATATTCGGGAAATTCAGACGTGCTTATCCTCTCAACCTTTTTAATAGCGGTTAATCTTCCGTATACACGGAGGTTGGGCTCGACAAAGCCACTTGGTGCGGCCTATCTGCAGAAAGTAAAATATCACGAAGCACTTGGGCAGCGCCAAGATGTTTTAAATTCCTGCAAAAGCGCCATCCAATTCAGCAAAAACGGCAAGGCTCTTTATCCATCGATCTGTATTAATTTTGCTGGGACAGCCCCAGTTTTTTTGGCATCTGAGAACTGATGGCTGTATCTAACCAATTTTTCATTTCTCTTTTTAAACCTGCCAGATTATTATTTTCAATTTCTCTGACGGTCTTCTCAACTTTTAAAAAATCCCCCATATAAAATATATCATTGTATTTTTCTTCATTGGAATTAACATCCATGACATTCAATTGGGTGCGGGCTGAGCCAAGTTTAACGCCCGTCTGGGTTTGGATATAAATATAATCGCTGTATATGGTAATTAGATAACCAATATTATTTCTATGAAGGGATTGACGCAAGGATTCACTTAATTTAAGAGCCTTTCTTGATCCATTATTGAAGTCGGGATGTGTGTATTTAAGAAGCTTGTGGAGGTCAGCAATATGTTCTTCTTTCGCTACATTATAAATTGAAGTTGGATGCAGCCCGATGGCAGAGATTTTGGGCGCCATATAAGTACTTAAATCTTTGTCAATATCCCACAACCCATCAAAAGAAACATTTTGCTCTCTGTTTTCCAGCCAGAAAACTCTATACAATACTTCTTCATACTTGATTTTTTTCTCCAGCTGCACATAGGCAACAGCGACCTTGCTGTTAATCATGTTTTTCGAAACGTCCGGACTGATGGGAACAGCAGCACAGCTCATCAGCATTGCGCAAACAATAAGAACTGGAAATAGTTTTAAGAATTTCATATTAATTCTCCTTCCGAATAGCATTGACGAGTATGCCCGAATGGTCAAAAGTAAAAATAGCCGCAGCATCTTTTAATTCAGGATTGGTGATCACAGGAAACGTTTCCGTAGCAATGCCGCCTGCGATAGGCACCGGCAGTACCAGCCCTGACAGCACAGGACCTTTGTTATAGTACCAGTATTCTTTACCCTCTTCCTTTTTCTTTATAATTCCAGCAGGAAGCCCCAGTGTTTCAGCCACTTCCTGCTTTTTGGTTTGCCCGTTAATAAATTTTACTTCACGAACATCTGCTTTATTGCCAATGGTCGTAGCGCAACTGATGAAAAGAAGTAAAAAGATACAACTGAGGAATTGCTTCACCATAAATCCACCCCCTGTCCCTATGCGTTTAAAATGTTTAAAAATTACCTTCGCTTCGTATCAATCAAATTGAATTTATTTGTGGCAGGCTTATGTCAAAATGACAGGAGTATGTCAAGAGAAAAGTGAATGAAACAGTCTACTTTTATTTCAATTAAACCATACTATTATGCACAGAACAGATCATCTCCAAAACCAGTGTATCGGGCTAAGTCAGGCAGAATGTGATTAAGAGTTACAGTTCATCCGGCATGGCTGCCAGACAGACAGCTCCCGGACCTGTGTGGGCGGATATGGTGGGCCCGATGTCAACGATTTGAAAATCCTCTACTTCAGTGGACATGGTTTCTTTGAGTTTTTTTTGAAGGTAAAGTGCGTTATTCATGGCATCAGCATGGGCAATCCAGACATTTTCCACTTTCGGATGTGTTTCAAGCGACCGGGCGGCAATGGCGGCCATTTCTTCTATTGCTGTTTTTATCCCCATGCATTTTTCGTTTTGACAAAGCTTTCCATCCTGAAGACCCACAATCGGTTTAATATCCAATGAACTTCCAATAAACGCGGAAAATATATTTGCCTTGCCAGTTCTTTTGAGCCAGTAAAGATTATCAACTGTAAAGAGCAGTGTGCAATGCTTCATATATTTATCCATATTGTCATCCAGGGTGTCAAAAATGAGATACTTATTTACCATTTCTACTGCTTTTTTGACAATAAGGGCCTGGCCAACCGTGGCATTTTTGGTGTCGATGATTTTGATATTTTTGGCCAGCTGGTCATCCAGAAGTTTCAGAGAATTCTTTGCGCTTTTATAGCAGTTGGAAAGATGATTGGAGACATGAAATGAGATGACTTTATCATACTTTTCATCCTTAAATAGCCGCTCATATAGATCGGAATATTCGCTGGGAACAGGAGGAGCGGTCTTTACCTCGGATTTGTTTTTCATATGGTGAATGACTTCCTGATTGCTGATGGTAACCCCATGGAGAAAATCCTCTCCATCAACAAAAATATGAATCGGGATCACATGAAGGCCAAGACGTTGTGCTACGCCGGCGGGGAAGTCGGCTGTGCTGTCCGTCACGAAGGCTATGTTATGGGTCATGGCATGAATCCTTTTTAATAACTATAGCAAAAAGAGTTTCTCAGGAATTTTATTTTTTATACCTATCTGGAATAACTTATGTCAATTGAAAAAGATTCATAGCATTTTTCCAGGCAACCATTTCAAGTTCCGTTTTATCCAGTTTAAACTTCAACAGGCGTGCCGCATCCTTTTCAGGATCAGACCAGGGAAAATCACTACCAAAAAGCACCCTGTCCGGACCAAATGTTTTTATAATATCACAGAATGCTTCATCAGAAACTGGCGAGTGCCGCATAATGAACGAAATATCCGTATAAAGGTTCTTATGGCGAGGAGCAAGCGCCAGCAAGTCCTTGATATGCGGATAAGCCAGATGTGCGACAACCAATTTAAGATTGGGGAATGTATCAAGCGCTATTTTAAATTTTTCAGGTGAACAGTATTTTCCTTCAAGATCCTCTCCCGCGATTCCGCCATGGGAAATGACAACAAGATTGTTTGTATGTGCCAGGTCAAAAATTTTCAGATACCCCTCATGTTCAGGCGTCAGACTGTTTACAGTTGGATGAATTTTAAGAATCTTTATCCGGTAATCATGTATTTTAGAATGTATCTCAGCGGCCATAACTGCGCTGTCAACCGTGGCGTCAGCGGCGATGGCCGGCTCCATACGCCCATCTTCCCTGGCGATGCGGCACAGCCACTCATTATAACTGGACAGCCGGTTTTGCAGTTTTGTTTCAAGCTCTGCGCTGAGTGCTTCTTTCTGAGAGGCATTAAGATCCGCAGGCCAGCTTTTCATTGCCGCCTGCCGCATGGGAGCAATCGGAATGACTGCCAGGGCTACAATCTTAGAAATCTGACCCCGATTCAGAATCGGGATGGTTTCCTCATGGGTTCCGCTGAAGCCTGTTCCGCTTTTGCCGCCCTGGGCCAGCAGCCCGGTCTGAGCGTTTTTATAGATGTGAAAATGACTGTCAATAATTTCCAAAGCAAGGCTCCTTTCCTTTGTGTATTTTTTTTCTCATAAAAGCATATCGGTGTTTTTTAAGGTTATATTAAAATACGTAAAGTGACAAGCAGGAATTGTATCACAATGATACACGGGTTATTTTATTAAATCTTCAGCATACGGCTTGACAATCCCCTCCGCCTTGAGTATCTGGATTCTGTTTGAAATCAATCACCGGAGAATGAAATGAACGTATGGCTCAATGGAGAATTTGTGGATCTGGACAAGGCAACTGTCAACATTTTTTCCCACAGCTTTGGCAGAGGGTCTGCCATATTTGAAGTGCTGGATATTGTATCCACCCAGAACGGACCCGCTTTTTTTGGGTTGAACCAGCATATGGACAGGCTGTTTAAGTCTGCTGAGCTGATGTATATGGATCTTCCCATGAGCAGAAATGACATCATCGCGGCGTGCGTTAAGACAGCCAAAGAAAACAAGGTGTTCGCTGGCGCAGCAAAACTGTTTGCCTATTATTCAGGCATTGAATTCACATCTGTACCTCAGAACCCGCAGATAGATATCGCCATATTATGCGTGGATTATAAAACGTTTGGCATTCAGCAAAAAGATTTGTCCGCCCCTGTTCGCGTGGGCATATCTTCCTATAAAAAATATCATCCAGATACTGTCCCTGTTCACGCAAAAGTAACAGGCAACTATGTGAATGCTTACCTGTCAATGATGGAAATGAAAAAAAAGGGATACGAAGACGTTATCATTGTGGATGTGTTTGGAAATGTTGCCGAAGGTGCCACGGCCAGTCTGTTTTTCGTTAAAGATGGAAAAATTCAAACCGCCAGACTCACCAATGTGTTAAATGGTATTACGCGTATGGCGGTCATGGAAGTGGCCAGGGATATGGGAATCGTTGTTGAGGAAACCGATATTCAGGCCAGGGATGTATATGCCTTTCATGAAGCATTTTATTCCGTAAGCCTTGGCCATATAAAGCCCATACAATCCATTGAAGGAAAGATGCTTGGTTCGGCCTGTCCTGGGCCCATTACGCTAAAAATTATTGATGCCATGACCATCTCTATTCCGGCATCAGCGAAAAATCAGACCATTGGATGATATATATCAACCGGGAATAGATACGAAAAACGTTAACAAAAAGGGGGATCGGAACATGTTTAAAAAAGCAATGACTGTTGCATTGGCAGTATTGATTGTTGTTGTGATCTGGTTTGTCCAGTTGTTATGGTCTGCCGGACAATTTAAGACCATTGAACCCCATTTTGACGGGACCTGCAAGCAGATTCCGGGGCTGTCCGGCGCTGAAGACATTGCCATCCATCCCAGAACCGGCATTGCCTATATTTCGGCATGTGACCGCCGGGCAGTAAATGCAGGCGGCCACGGAGAGGGTGCGATCTATGCCTATAATCTCAATGTTTCGAATCCGGTGCTTTTCAATCTGACATCTGATATGCAAAACGATTTCCAGCCTCACGGGATCAGCCTGTATGTGGGGGGTAGCGGGCCAGATTTTTTATTTGCCATTAATCACGCAGACAATCGTCATACCATTGAAGTCTTCGAATTAGTAGGTATCGTGTTATACCATACCAAAACCATATCCGACCCCATGCTGGTATCACCCAATGATCTGGTGGCTGTAGGTCCGGACAGTTTTTATGTTTCCAACGATCATGGCCATGTATCAGGAATCATGCGGGTCATGGAGGAATATTTGAAGCTCCGGTTGTCAAATGTGGTTTATTATGACGGTTCGCGTTTTTCGGAAGCAGCGGGCGGCATCGGGTACGCAAATGGTATCCAAGTAAGTCAAGACGGAAAAACGCTGTATCTGTGCGCAGTCACTGAGCTTTCACTTCATCTCTACGACAGGGAGCTGCCTTCCGGAAAATTAAGCCTTCGGGAAAAGATCAAACTGGATACAGGAGCAGATAACATTGAAGTGGATTCATCCGGAGGGCTTTGGATTGGCGCGCATCCCCAACTGTTAAAATTCGTTGCCCATGCCAATGATCCATCGAATCTGTCTCCTTCCCAGATACTTTACCTGTCACCCACGCCTTCCGGGGGATTTGATATAAAGGAAGTATATTTAAACAAAGGCGATGAATTATCTGCGGCAAGTGTTGCTGCGGTAAGAGGGCAACGGATGCTCATCGGCAGTGTATTTGATCCAAAGTTTTTGGATTGTCAATTGGAGTAAATAAACCGATGACCAGAACAGAGGAAGTAAAAGGCTCAAATTGCCGATAACCAAAAGCAGTCATTGGAGGAGCGAGGTTTCGCCCTTGTCAGTGCACGAAAAGAAGAGACGAAGCAATCTCTTGCACACCAGAAAGATTGGTACACCTCTTTGTCTGATTAGCGTGAAATATTTGATCTTGATAAAGAATTAGCCAGAAGGGAATACATCGGGGGTCGCTTCTTCGCTTTTGACAGAGATATTTAGTGAAGAATGAAGAACTACCTCCTCCTTTTGATTCTACCGAATTAACAAGGTTTTTCAATTATTTTCTTATATAAATATCAGCTTAATAGCGGAACTACGGAAATTGATAAATGTTGACAGATAAGTGGGTATTTACTATAAATTTCTAAACATCTCTTGCTGCTCCTCTATTATAAATTCAAGCTGATTAGTTAATCGACAGTTTAAACTCTATTTGTAGTCCGCTGATCTGCTTAACGCTGATCAAGATTGAGTGGCTTTATATTTGCCAAGTTTAGGAAAAGTTGTGCATTTCGATTCTAACGAAAATTTTTCTATGCGAGGCCGTTTTCAAACCACTCCGGTTAGGTTTACAGAGGCAGATTGTGCTGGGACTAAATTTGTAATGATAACTGATACAATTAGATATGAAGTTAGAGATAATTTTTCAACATTGTATTCCATAGATAACGATGCTGTTCTCGTATCTTTTGAGTATATATCTTACAGAAATACTGATGGAATTTTCAATAATTGTTCAGCTCAACCTGCTGATGGATTTCCGCTATCAGTGGCAACAATGCCGTTTGATTATCCAATAGAATTTTCTCTAAGATTTGAACATGAAATCGAGGGGAAAACTGTTTTAATACAATTATTCAAATCACCATAACAATACTATAAGCATTTTAAACCGTAATTGGTATAAGGAGGATGAAATGAGTAGAAATATATTAAATAAACAGTTTTATCTATTCGGCACATTACTCGTTATGAATATTGGAATATCCTTTGCTACAGCTACAGAGTGGAAGACTTTAGCTGATAATTTAATTGCTGACTATCAAGGAAAGATTGTCTCGATTGAACAGCTCAACTCAACAACCTGTTGGGCGGTATTAGCTTCATATATTTCTGACAACGAAGCTGTAGAACTGGCAGAAAATATTGGTTACTACATTAGAAATGTTACTGGCGGAGCGGGTGGTGAAAAACCATCTATTCATGTTTTTGTAGATGATAAACATGTAGCGATTGCCCGGCCCTCTGGAATCCAATATATAGGCAAACTTAGTATAGAAAATTGGAACCCTTCAGCATTTGAAGGAAAGTATAGACCATAAAAACGATCCTGTATAGCTCTAACTTTTTCGGTGTGTCCACTTGACACGATTCCAGGATAAACCGCCTGCCGGTTAGTCCTGTATCTTATTTGGTTAAGTTATACTGAGCCCTAATCTCTGCTTTTTTATCTTCAGGCAAAGACTTCATGTAGGATTTCCATCCGGGGCACCAGTTAATGTGCCATCTCCAGAATCTTCCCAAAAAGGATCTGGGATTTTTATCGTATCTGGCACGCAGTCCGCACTTTGAGCATTTTGGTTCAGCCATTTTTCTTCCTCCTATATGTGAGAGATTGTACCTGCTTTACAATTTTTATGGTCATCTGTCTGCACTAATTATCCCCTTATTTTAATACCCCTCCATTTTCGTGATGATCTCGCTCATCACCTCATTGGCGCCGCCCCCTATGGAGATAAGGCGTGAATCCCTGAATGCCCGGGAAATCCTCATCTCATTCATATATCCCATACCGCCATACATCTGAAGGCACCCATTGGCGATTTCATGCACCATTCTCCCTGCAAAAAGTTTCCCCATGGTAATCTCTTTGGTGGCGTCCAGACCCGCTGTTTTCATTTTTACAATATGATAGGTCAGCGCCTTGAGGCATTCGATTTCTGTCAGCCAGTCCGCGATCCGGTGTCTGAGCACCTGCCGGGCAATCAATGGCTTGCCGAATACCATCCGTTTTTTCAGATATTCCACCGTCATATGGATGTTATTTTTTGCCTGAACATACGCCATTGGCAGAGCGCTGAAGCGTTCATGCTGAAACTGTTTCATCTGATAAATAAATCCTTCCCCCTCTTCTCCGATAAGATTTTCTGCTGGAATTCGAAGATTGTCAAAAAAGAGTTCTGCAGTATCACTGCTCCACATCCCTATCTTCTCCAGTTTTTTGCTGACCACAAAACCGGGCAGATTCGTTGGTACAACAAAAAGGCCAAATGAGTGGTATCCTGGATCATCACTGGTGCGTGCTAATAATGTCAAAAAATCGGCCTGAGTGCCGTTGGTAATAAAGGTTTTTGACCCATTGATTACGTAGGAATTTCCGTCTTTTTTCGCAGTCGTTGCCAGCATACTTACATCCGAGCCAGCTCCTGGCTCTGTTACCGCAATCGCCCCTACCATCTCACCGGATATGGCTTTTATTAAATAAGTTTGCTTCAAATATTCACTTCCAAACTCATCAATCGCTGGAGTGGCCATATTGGTCTGGACGCTAATTGCCATACCAATTCCTGCTGCATGAATGTTGCCAAGTTCTTCCAGAAATACCAGTTCATACCAGTAATCCAGACCTTGTCCGCCATATTTAGGATCATACCGTATTCCCAGAAACCCAAGCTCACCCATTTTTTTAAACAAATCATGAAGCGGCGCAATTCCCTTCTCTTCCCATTCATCCACATAAGGATTAATCTCTTTGTTTACAAAATCTCTGATAGCCTTACGGATCATTTCCTGATCCTTTGTAAAGTATAATTCATTGCTCATTTTTAGTCAGGCTCCTTGTATTTTATGAAAAGATAATTTTAACTCCGTAAAATCAGTTTTTGATCTTGGGAAAGCTGCCCGGTTCAGGGCATTTCTCCGGTGGCCCGGCAAAGGCCTGGGCAACAGACATCCACTGGAACGCCACCTCCCCTCGGATGTCAAGATTTGTATCATCCACATGACGTCTTCGGACGATCACCAGGCAAAATTCCTCCGCCGTTCCACGAACCACATTGTCCGCTCCATCCGGCCCCCATGACCATACATCGCCAGATGGCGCATCAAGTTCTACGCGAACCGGCAGAGCGGGAACATCCAGCCCGTTGGTTGCAAAACTCCAGCCAAACGTAACAATCCCCAGATGGGCAATATGTTTGAGCCGGTCCGAAGGCGTGCGCCGGACAGCAAGCGTATCCGCCACATCCTGGCCATGCGCCCAGGTCTCCATCAAACGCGCGGTCGCAAATGACTTTGCGCTCATGCTGGGGCCATACCAGGGAAGTCGATCTTTTGGGTCCAGTTTTTCGAAGGCAGATATCATCATGGTTCGTTCCTGCCGCCACCAGTCAAGAAGCGCTGGTGGTGACATACTCCGACCTTTTTTAAGCGCTCTGGGATGAATATCAGATGGAATTTTAATGCCATCCGTTAACTCGACAAGATGCCTGGCAAACGCATCACTATCCGTTGCCGCCAGTCGCCCCGCATAGTCAAAATAAGCCACATGACTGATCTCATCATGAATAGTCCATCCCGCAAAAGGCGTCACTTCTTTCCATCTTTTTTCTGCGATATCCACCACCATATCATCCAGTGTATTTTGCTCTGCAGTCAGATCCTGACATATTGTCTTCATGTGTCATCTCCAATAATTGATAAATAGATAGATAGAAATAGACATCAATAGAATCAATTTCACTTATTTTTATTTTCCTTTATATACAGGATCGCGCTTTTCTAAAAACGCAGTAATGCCTTCTTTGGCGTCCTC
>JAABPS010000113.1 GCA_011391835.1 Desulfobacteraceae bacterium | reverse complement strand
TTCGTATTACAGCCTAAATAGAAATGATATTGGCGACCAATGATTTCTTCAGCATTTTGGAGATCTCCTGTTGCTCGAAACCCAATATAATCAGCATAAGGGTCCTTTTTTATAAATTTAACATTATGAATTTCCCTAGATTTACCATTATCATCATAAAAATAAATTTTGCCATTTTTTAAATATTTGTTTGAAAATTCTTGACACCCGATTTCATCAATTAAAGTCATTGCGTCTTTTAGTATCTTATTTTCTTCAACTGTAAAAATAAAATCGATCCAAATTTGTCTTTCGACATTCTGATCTTCTGTAATACTTATTGTACAATAAGCGACATTAGCTTCAGAAGGTTTACCTGCTGCTGCAAAAGATGGCGCTGTATTAAAAAGTAAAAGATGCAATTCTATGAAGCTAAATAGAAATATTATGCATATTTTTCTTTTTGACATGACTATTACTCCTTTTAAAATTAATCGTGGTAATTCAACCCAACCTACGAATACTTATTCACAGGTTTCTCATCTTTCTCAGGACCAAATGCTTTGAGGCCAATAATGAGGGCGGGCGTGAGAAAGTAGTCTGCTATAGCCGCTACAGAAAGAGTAATCAGCGTCAATAATGCAAATTCACTGATGCTGTTCATTACTGAGAGCAGATTCACTGAGAATCCGGCCAGGAGCGCCAGGGTAGTGATGAAAATAGCCCGGCCCACATCATTTAAAGAGGACTCCAGCGCTTGCTGGTAATTCCGGGTGTGCTGGAAATCCAGACGAAATCTTAAGATAAAATGGAGGGTGTCATCCACGGCAATGCCGATAGCAATACTGGCAACTAAAAGTTTAACATAGTCCAGGGGTATTCCGGCCCAGCCCATAAAACCCAGAGTCACCAGGACGGGCGCCAGATTGGGAACCATAGCAAGAAGGCCGATCCGTATAGACCCCAATACCAGACACATCATGATGGCAATGATGCAAAATGCCAGGGAAAATCCAAAAATTTGGCTTTGCACGATGTACTCGATAAGTTGCACCCACAGAAATCCGCTTCCGGTCAGAATCGGCCTGCTGGACTCATCATAGTTCTTTTCAATAAACTCATTGATGGAGTCCGTAACCTTTTTATAAATGCTGGAGGGCACCAGCTTGGCATGTACCTCCAGATTCACCATACGCTGATCACCGGTAATATAGGTTTCAAGTTTCTCTCCGCCGGACATTTCGTAAAGGAGAAGATACTGGGCGTTGAGTTCCCGGCTTTCAGGCAGAACATAGTAAGCAGGGTCCTCTCCGTGGAAACTCTGATTGATATCTTTCAACAGATCCACGACGGACATGGTCTTCATTACCAGCTCTTTTTCTTCATCAATGCGGCTCTGAATCCTGTCCACTCTTTTCAAAAATTCAGGATCGCTTATGCCGTCGGGTTTCCCGGAATCGAAGATATAATTAAATCCGCCTGCGCCGATCATGACTTCATCAACAAACTCGGTGGTTTTGCGAATGGGAACGTCTTCTGAAAATTCGGTGAGCAAATTGGAGTCAACCGTTAAAAAGGCTATTCCGGAAGCGCTTAAAATAAAAAACAACGTCCAGGCAATAGTGATTTTCCAGTAATACCGGCTGTCAAAACGGGATAACCCGGCGAAAAAACGCACAGAAAATGGTTTTTTCCGCGAAACTCCATTCCCGGGCGCTGATTTGTCTTCTGCCGATGGTGCAGATTCAGGCAAGAAATCAAACATGGGTAGAACCGAAAGAAAAAGGGTTACTGTAAGCAGGAAACCCATCATGACTCCGATGGCGCTGTAAAATGCAAAATGCTGAATGGCTGTAATGGGTGAAATATTGGTGGACCCGAACCCTGCCACATCCGTCAGCATGGTGAAAAGGCAGGGGACGCCGACCAGAAGCATGGTCTTGCGGATGGCCGATCGCTTGTCTTTCAGTTTCTTCTGGAAAACCGTGTATCCTGTAAGAATGTGAACCGCGCTCGCCACGCCTACGGTCACCAGGGTGCCGGGAAGCATGGTGAACATGAGGTCTAATTTCCAGCCCATCATGCCTGCAAAGCCGGTTGCAGATAAGATGGCCATCAGCATAATCACCAGCGGACCGATAACGGCCAATGGCTTTCTGAAAAAGAAAAGAAGCAGAGCGCCGATAACGGAAAAGGCAATGATTCCCAGGCGGGTGCTTTCGCTGCGGGTGATGCGATTGTACACCGAGCCCAATGGCACATCGCCCGTATAATGGAATTGAATACTTTTATACTCAGGCCGTGCCAGGATGCGCTCAATGGCGTCATTGGTAACCTGAGGATAAAGATTATCCATGTCCGTTCCCCTGGCAGGATCAAATATCAGTGTTTCCTGGGCATCCACAGAAGATTTTTCCATTTCCATGAGAATGGCCCCATATCGTCCGTCTTTGCTGATAAGCGTTCCCACAAGCAAAGGTTTTTTCATGACTTTTTCCCGGATTGCCAGGAGTTCATCCTGGGTTTGAGGAAAGGGGTCAAGGATGGCATGAATCAGCAGTTCGTCATCTTTTCCTTCTATGAATTCTGCATTATAAACAGATGTAACTTCTTTCACGAATGGAACTTCGTTTTCCAGAGCATCGGTGAGGCGTGCGATCTGTTTTATGACTTCGAGATCCCAGGCACCATGCGTCTTTTCAGGGGCTTCGTAAAGGATATACGCAATTTCATCGGATCCGAAATCTTTTCGGAATTGAAGATAGGTAACATAGGCAGGGTCATCTTTTTCAAAATAGGATTCAAAAGAATTGTCGAATCGAACTTTATAGGTAAAAAAAACCGAAATCCCAAGCAGCAGCAGAGCGCCAATTATCACAAGCCCCTTGTGGTCATAGGTGAAAGCACCAAGGTTTTCAAACCATTTAGAAAGCCGCTCCATTAACACTTCGAAGCGGCTGGGTCTGTGTACAGGTTCCATGTTTTACACCCCCTTGGATATAGAAGATGCTCAATTATACAGAACGAATAAATATTTCTCCAGAAAATAGCCTGTGCCGCGCAAAAAGATGCATGATTGTCACGCAGAACTGCATGATCATGTAGCTGAGTTTGGCTTGACATACAAGGACAGATTTTCTATATTCCTGAAAAAACAGGTTTTATTAAGCAAAACTGGCTGTTGACTCCATTGACCCTTTTGTTTGTCTTTTGGTTGATGAATAGCGGCATATTTGATTATTGACACAGGTATCATCTTGTGATTTATATAGCAGGTTTAATTGGCAGTAGTGATGGATTGTGATCGATTCTGATATGTTAAAAAACGTTGTTGATGCTAACACCTATTATAGAGGATATGGATTATGAAAAGGACTTATCAACCCAGCAGGATTAAAAAAGCACGAACGCATGGATTTTTAAAAAGGATGTCAACCAAACAGGGCAGAAGAGTCATTAACCGGAGAAGAGCCAAAGGAAGAATCCGGCTGGTGGCTTAAATAGAAAACGCATGAGATCCTTGCGGATCAAGATGAACACATAACATATTGAGGAGGGAAAGCACTATTTGGGGTTATTCGGGTTTACCAAGGCTGACAGACTATTAAAGCGTTCGGAGTTTATCGAACCGTCTAAATTTACAAAAAAAATTCAAAACAAACAATTTATCGTTATTTATTCACCCAGTCAGGTTCATCGAACACGCCTTGGAATAACAGTATCGAAAAGGGTTGGAAAGGCTGCTGTAAGAAATAGAATCAAACGTCAAACTCGAGAGTTTTTCAGATTGAACAGGCACACCATTTCAGGTTTTTGGAATATCAATGTTATAGCCAAGAAAGAAGCCGCAGGAATTGAATCCAGTCTGGCTCATGCATCCCTGAAAGAGGTATTTGAAAAAATACAGAGGCCAAAAAAATTAATATAATTCAAAAACTTATTCTTTTTTTTATCAAAGCGTATAAATATATTATATCGCCTTTTTTATCACCAGCCTGTCGTTTTTATCCAACCTGTTCCGATTATGCCTATCAAGCAATATCTAATTATGGTCCATTTAAGGGAATTCCGCTGGCAGTTAAACGAATTTTAAAGTGCCACCCGTTTCATCCGGGAGGTATTGATCACGTTCCATAATTAGATTAGGTCTAAGCCATCATTCTCGACAACCCCATGAACTCAATATATGTCCGGGCTATCAGAAAATTTCAGGAGATGACTCCCTTTGGCCCTGACAGATGAGCTGCCATCCTTATCACTGGTTCTTTTGTAATATGCAGCAGCTAAAACTGGATAATCAATTTTATAATGAATTTTCTTTGTATCAGAACACTATGACCCGGTTATTGTTAAATAGAAAATTTAGGAGAAAGGTATGGAGCAGTTAAGATTATTGCTGGCCATTGTGCTATCGTTTCTTGTTTTTATTGTATTTCAATTTTTCTTCTCTGATAAAGGAACCGAGCGCAAGCCTGAACCAGCAAAAAATGTGGAACAGACACAGGAGGCGCCGGCTAAAGATACGGTCAGCATGCCCGAAAAGAAACAGGATGTTGAAAAATGGCCGGCAGAACAAAAAGAAATCGTTGAAGACGCCTCCAGGGAGCCCAGATCTATCAGTGTTGATACGCCATTATATAGAGTTTTGATTACTGAAAAGGGCGCAGCAGTTAAGAGCTTTGTATTAAAAAAATACAAAGAAAAAGTCGATGAAGAATCCGCTTCTCTTGAAATGATTTCTCAGGAGGTGGATTCCGGATCTGTTTTAATGGGATTTGAGCAAAACAGCATCCAGAGCCTCGAAAATAGACTTTTTACAGCGGATATTGCGTATGACTCCATGGATGTTAATTCTGAAAAGAAAGAGATCCTGTTTTCATATCAGTCTCAGGATGGCATTGTTGTAGAAAAGAAATATGTGTTTTCACCGGACAGCTACGTTATCGGGATGACGATATCGGTTAAAAACAGATCAGACAGCCCAATCAAGGATCAATTAACCTTATCCCTGATGAATAAGGCGCCCAAGGAACAAAGCGGATCTGGATTTGAAGGGCCGAGCGCCATGATCGGCAAAACGATTGAAGAAGTTAAAATTAAAAAACTTAAGGAAAAGAATCTCTTTTCAGGACAGGTGCGATGGGTTGCCAATCAGGATCGTTATTTTATTTCAAGCCTCATTCCAAAAACACCGGATGATGCGACCATGCGGGTGGATATCAATGAAAAAGGCGTGATGATGAACCGGTATATACCCAGCGAGAAAACGATTCTTCCTGGACACGACCAGCAATTTGAGTATGAGCTGTTTTTCGGGCCCAAGAGCATACAGATTCTAAAAGGTGTAGGCTATGATCTGGCGCGAGCGGTTAATTTTGGATGGTTTGATTTTCTGGCAAAACCCTGTTTGTGGATAATGAACCAGCTTTATAGCTTTATTCCAAATTATGGTGTAGCCATTATCATTTTAACTATATTTACAAAGATCGTTCTGTGGCCCCTTGGCACAAAAAGCTACAAATCGATGAACGAAATGAAAAGATTACAGCCCCTGATGACGGAAATTAGAGAGAAATACAAAGATGATAAGAAAAAGATGAATGAAGAGCTCATGGGTCTGTATAAAACGTATAAGATAAACCCCTTGGGCGGGTGTCTTCCGATGATTGTACAAATACCTGTATTTTTTGCGCTTTATCGTATGCTTTACGGCGCCATCGAGTTGAGGCATGCTCCTTTTTTTGGGTGGATTAATGATCTCTCAGCTCCGGATCGTCTTTTCAATTTTGGTATTTCCATTCCGTTTATGCAGCCGCCATACGGGATACCGGTTCTTACCATCATCATGGGGGCCTCAATGCTATTGTCCCAGAAAATGCAGCCACCTGTAGGCGATCCGGCGCAGGCAAAAATAATGATGCTCATGCCGGTTATTTTTACTGTGATTTTTATCAATTTTTCGTCAGGTCTTGTGTTATACTGGCTGGTAAACAACATTTTATCAATTGCCCAGCAATACTATACTCAAAAGAAACTTGCAGGATAATGGAGGGAATGTATGTCGCCTTATTTAGAGTTCGAAGGCAAGAATGTTGAAAAAGCGATTGAAAAAGCTTGCGATAAGCTCAAAATCTCCAAAGAGGAGCTTCATTATAAAGTTATTTCTTATGGATCAACTGGAATGTTTGGCGTTGTGGGGAGTAAAAAAGCTAAAATAACTGTTACGCTTCCTGAAGAACCGAAACAAAAAGAAGTGTTGAAAAAAGAAGATGATCGGAGGATTGAAACGCGTGAGAATGCGGGCATTGCTGAAGAATCAGATGGTCATTTTATAACAGATGAAATGGTTGGGATCGGTGAGAATGTTCTTCGCCAGATCGTAAATTTACTGACAACCGATGCGGTCATATCTATTGATAAGACTTCACAAACGATACTGTATAGTGTCACCGGAGGAAATTCAGCCATTCTTATTGGAAAGCACGGTCAAACCCTGGAGGCCATTCAGTATATTGTGGAAAAATGCGTGAATAAAAAAAGCGAAGACAGGATACGCGTTCAGGTGGATATCAATGGGTATCTTCAGAAGCGAAAATCCAGCCTTGAGAGTCTCGCGCTTCGGCTTGCTGAAAAGTCAAAAAACAATGGAAAACCCGTTACAGTAGGCCAAATGAATGCATACGAGAGAAGAATTGTTCATCTGGCATTAAAAGATGATGCTGACGTCAGAACACAAAGTCTGGGAAATGGATTGATACGAAAGCTTATGATTTTTCCAAAGAAAAATGCAAAAAAGGCATCTAAACGGCAACGGCCAGCGCCTTAGATTTACTTAACATTTTGAAATAATTAAAAAAATCGAAAGAATACGCTGAACCATTCCGTTGCAAACAGCATAGTATTGATCATAGGGTTGCTTCGCTCTTTTTAAGACCGCATTTTGATTCATTCTTTATTCTGACCCGAGTCATCCACCCTCATTTTTTGCTGAATAAATACTATAGACTTAAACAAAACGGGAATGCTTCCCTGAATTTCTAATATAGACCCTAATATAGATCAAGTAACATGAACAAAATCTTCGATAGCGATTCAACAATTGCAGCCATATCCACACCTGCTGGACCGGGCGGTATAGGAATTATCCGGATTTCCGGGAGCGATGCGCTGAAAATCGCCCATTCACTATTTAAGCGATCCGGATCAGCAAAAGCCGGGGTGAATAGAATTGAAAATGGAAATACACTCCATTTTGAGTCACACAAACTTCTGCTGGGCAAGATCATCGATCCTGAAAATGGGCGGGTGATTGACGAGGTTTTTTTGGCATACATGAAAGCCCCCAAATCCTATACCATGGAAGATGTCGTTGAAATCAACGCACACTCAGGGCCAGCGGTACTCAGGTCAATTCTTGAGCTGGTTTTAAAAGCAGGCGCACGGATTGCTGAACCCGGGGAATTTACGAAAAGAGCGTTTCTAAACGGGCGGGTTGATCTTACCCAGGCTGAAGCTGTTGCGGATATTATCCGGTCCAAGACGGAAAGGGCACTTGAAATCGCAGTTACTCAGGCGAGCGGATACCTTGGCAGACACATTGAACATATCAGAAATCTACTTGAGGAACTGCTTGTTTCTCTTGAAGCATCCATTGATTTTCCGGAAGATATTGAAGATGCTGTTGACAGCCGTATGGATGCAAAATGGATTGAAGAGACAATTATTTCTAAAATCGATGAACTTATCCAGAATTATCGAACTGGCTCCTTTTTGAGAGACGGCCTTAAACTGTGCATTGTCGGAAAACCCAATGTCGGCAAATCAAGCCTTATGAACTGCCTGTTGCAAAAGGAAAGGGCGATTGTTACCGCTATCCCAGGAACAACGAGAGATGTTATTGAAGAGGTAATCGATATGGGGGGTATTCCGGTAACTATTTCTGATACCGCGGGTCTTCATGAATCAACAGATCCAGTTGAAGTTTTAGGGATGAATAAAGCGTGGGATTATATCAGCAGTGCAGACATCGTTGTTTTTATCATAGACGCAAGTGTTAATGTAGATGAAGATGATAAAAAGATCTTTGAAAAAATAGGAAACAAGAACATAATCCTTGCTGCGAATAAGTCCGATCTTGTTGATGAAGAATTCTTTCCCGGCATACCCGTTTTATGGAAGGAACTTCCAAAAATAAAAATATCTGCGTTGTATAATAAAGGGCTTGGCGAATTAAAAGATTTAATTAAAGAAGTTTCAATGGGCAGGGTTGATATGGATACGAACACCATGATTCCCAATTTGAGGCAAACGCATGCCCTTGAAAAAAGCAAGACAGCGATTAGCCATGCAGTTGATGGTTTAAAATC
>JAABPS010000112.1 GCA_011391835.1 Desulfobacteraceae bacterium | reverse complement strand
GCCTTGAGCCTGGCAATGGACATCAGGCGGTCTTCCACTTCCTGCCGCTGCTGTTTGTGCTGTGCCCTGAAAAACCAAATACCACTTGCCAGCATGATAAGAATCAATCCGGCAATTCCAGCTTTCATCCACATGGGGAATATGGCCATTCCTTTCCGGTGCATCATGAGGTCTCCTTTTTTAGCTCCGCGCGAAACCGCAAAGCCGCGAAGAATGGTGTCGGATTATTTTGTTTACTATCTCTGTGCCTTCGTTCCTTTGTGTGAGTGTTAATTGATTTTATGCTATCAACCTGTTGGGTTTATTTTCTGCATGACAGCCGACATGTGTTCAAGGGCTTTTTGAACTTCAGGGTCGGCGATGTATTCAAACAGTTTTTTTGAAGCAGCCTGAATCTTATCATTGGCTTCATTCATTTGGGCGGATTCTTCTGTAAGTTCCTGCGGCAGGGCTTCCCGATTTTGAATTTCCGGGAGGTCTTTCATCATCTTATTGATATCTGGAACCAGCTTTTCCATTCCGTCTGCATAGGTATTGATGGCGCTGGCGACATCCCCGGCGCTGTTGGCGCTTTCAAGCGCGTTGACATACGCCATCCCGATTTCAGCCTGTTTTTTCATAACCTTTTTGGCTTCGGCATATTTCCCGCCGCCGCAGGCAACCAGCCCGAATCCCATAATGATACAGATGGCAATATACAAATGAATTCGATTTTTCATCATCTTTCCTCCTCCTTACTCGTATGGTTGAATTAGTATTGCTTATTTTTCCATATACCCTTGTCAACCTTGCACAGTCAAACCAAATTTTCGTCAGAAATCAAGTTTTTACATGAAAAAATGACAATTTTTTGCAGTTTGCCGCAATTTGTACAAATTTCTGCGGATTATATCTTTTCCATTATATTTTCGACAGTCTTCAGCCATTCCGTCTCTTTTTGATCCTTCAGGGATGGATCCATAGCGAAATCAGTTTTATATCTTCGTAATAAACTGATTTTAATAGTCTTTTTAGAATATTGCATATTTCGGGAAGGCATTTCTCTTCTGAAGTCAAATTAATTGGACGGAATTATTTTGCGGAAATTGCGATGCAATATGGAAAAGTTGAAAAAATTGCATGATTCTTGCAGAGTTTTATTTGTTTTTATTCAGAGACAGGCGAGTAGGTTTACTGCATTGTGCTAAACCGTATCACATTGATTTAGAATAATATTTCTATCTTAGCGGGCGTGTATTGATGAAACGATCGGCAATTATTATTTTCTTCTGCCTGCTTATGAGCGGATGTGCAGGCGTTACCTGGATTTTCTCAGGGGCCAATCTGATTCATGACCGGTATTATGTCACTTCTGCAGTCAAAGACCAGCACATTTCCCTTCTGGCCCATGAAGCCATCAATAATTCACCGGAATTTGTTGAGAAAAGCCGAATATCTGTGGCCACATGCAACCGGGTGGTTTTGCTGACAGGGCATACCAAATCATGGAACCTCCTGGAAAAAGCCCGGCATAAGGTTGCACGGATTTCGGGTGTCAGGCGAATTTATAATTATATTAAAGTCAAAAAAAACCCGCCCTCAGTGGACTACCTGAAAGATACATGGATTACCACAAAGATCCGGTCAAAAATTATTTCCAATTTTGATGTGGATCCGCGAAAAGTTAAGGTGATAACGGACAGTGGTACGGTGTATCTCATGGGATGTTTGCCAAGGAAAGAGGCAAACATTATTGTGAAGCTGGCCAGAAATACTGAAGGCGTGAAGCGCGTACGAACTCTATTCGAATATATTGTAATTACAAAATCATAAGTCTTTTTTAGTTCTATCCGTTATCCATTCCCCAGCACAATTTCCAATTTTCCATACTTATAGAATCAAACAGGTGAATACTGACGCTCTGAAATGGTTTGACCGGTGAACAGCGCAGGTGATATAAAACATCACTTTTCAGGTAATGTTGTATCAGTCTTGTATCATTGCGAAAAATTAATAATCATCTTGGAGGCGGATCATTTATGACACAACTCGATTTCAGACTTGACGGGCGGGTAGCGCTAATTACAGGGGGAAGCCGGGGTATTGGAGAGGCCATTGCACGGGTGTATGCGCACGCAGGCGCAAAAGTGGTTATTGCCAGCCGCTACATGGAAAATCTCAAACCAGTGGCAGATTCCATTGCAGCTGACGGCGGGGACATAACGCCCTTTGTCTGTCATATGGGCTATACTGAACAGATCCGGGAATTAACCCGAAAGACGGTAGAAACGTACGGTACCATTGATATTTTGGTGAATAACGCGGCCACCAATCCTTTTTTCGGTAACATGGTGGACGCCGAAGAAATAGCCTGGGATAAAACTGTGTCCGTAAATCTTAAAGGATATTTTTTTATGGCCCAGGAGGCGGCCAAAGTAATGATAAAAAACGGCAGCGGAAATATCATTAATATCGCTTCCATCGCGGGAATGTCTCCGCCGCCCATGCAGGGCATTTATGCTATTACAAAGGCGGGCGTCATCTCCATGACCAAGGGCTTTGCCAAGGAGCTGGGGCCGCTTGGCATCCGGGTGAATGCCATTGCGCCGGGGTTGACAGACACGAAATTTGCTTCCGTGCTGATTCAAACAAAGGAAATCCTTGAATTGGCTTTGCAGCACATCCCGCTGAAGCGCTATGCGGCGCCCCTGGAAATGGCAGGCGCGGCATTATTCCTGGCTTCTGATGCTTCCGCATTTGTTAACGGGGCAGTCTTTACCATAGATGGGGGCGCTGTTGTATGATACCAGGCAATGATACGGTAATGGTTTGGATTTTAACCGGTTCAGCAGTTTTCAATGTGATTGCCATTATACTGCTGGTCATTCTGCTGGCACGGAAACGTGACGACAGCATCGGTGTCATGGAAACCAAACTGGGGGCGTTTGAAAAAAACCAGGAAAAGGCTGAAAGGGTTTTAAGGGATGAAATGGCAAAAAATCGAAATGAGATATCGCTTTCCGCCAAGCAGGGAAGAGATGAGCAGAGCATATCTCTTAAAACTTTTACCGATACATTTTTAACGCAGATGAATACGTTAACCCAGACCGTGGAAGGAAAACTCAAGGCGATTCAGGATGACAATACGGTAAAGCTTGAAAAGATGAGAGCAACAGTGGATGAAAAATTGCAGTCAACTCTTGAAAAGCGTCTGGGTGAATCGTTTAAGCAAGTCAGCGAACGCCTGGAGCAGGTATATAAAGGTCTGGGGGAGATGCGGAGTCTGGCCACCGGTGTGGGAGACTTGAAAAAGGTGCTGACCAATGTGAAGTCCAGGGGGATATGGGGAGAGATTCAGCTGGGAAATATTCTGGAACAGATATTGACACCAGAACAGTATGACGCCAATGTCATCACCAAAAAGGACAGCAATGAACGGGTGGAGTTTGCCATCCGGCTGCCCGGTCAGGGACTGGATAAAGAAAAAGTCGTCTGGATGCCGATTGATTCGAAATTTCCCCAGGAAGATTACCAGCGGCTCATTGACGCCCAGGAAGCAGCGGATAAGGCGCTTGCGGACAAGTGCATGAACAGCCTGGAAGCGCTGATAAAAAAAGAGGCTAAGGAAATAAGGGAAAAGTATATTGATCCTCCCCACACCACGGATTTTGGGATTATGTTTCTGCCAGTGGAGGGGTTATACGCGGAAGTGTTACGAAGGCCGGGGCTCAGCGAGACACTTCAGAGAGACTACAGGGTAATTATCACAGGCCCCACAACACTTGCGGCTCTGCTGAACAGTCTGTACATGGGTTTTCGGACCCTTGCCATAGAGAAGCGCTCCAGTGAGGTCTGGGAAGTGCTGGGAATTATCAAAACGGAATTTGGAAAATTCGGGGATGTGCTTGCAAGAACCAAAAGCAAACTGCAGGAAGCCAGCAAAACCATTGATGATGCGGAGGTTCGGACCCGGGCTATTGAAAGGAAACTTAAAAAAGTAGAAGAAATACCTGGAAGTAAATCCATTGGAATGATTAAAAATGAAACGGAGGAATAATCATTCTAATATCCTAATGTTTCATTAATCAGCACAACAGACATATCTGTCATCATGGGTTTTCGATGAAGAACGGCGGTGATATTGCAAATGCGCATGGGGGCATTGCAGTCATCACAGAACCCGGTCTTTGCGCATGGCGTGTCCATATTCAGACTTTTCGCCCGCATGGGGGCTGCAACTTCTCTGATCCTTTTTATGGCGCTGTCCAGATCGTGTGTTACCTTGTTCACACCGGCAATGATCATTACTTTTTTGGGGCCGAAACACATGGCATTGGTGCGGTTGCCTACGCCGTCCACATTAACGATTTCTCCTGTTGCTGAAATGGCGTTGGCGCTGCAGAAAAAACAGTCACATAATGACTGCTGTCTGCGGGCAGTGAGGGAATCTTCAGGAGAGATGCCTTGACGGGAGTGATCGTAGATTGTCTTTCCTTTGTTTATCAATGTCTCAGGAATCTTCAAAGAGCGGGTTGTGTCCGATC
>JAABPS010000111.1 GCA_011391835.1 Desulfobacteraceae bacterium | reverse complement strand
AACCCAAACGTTTCGTATTTGGAAGCTATTTCCATGATCCATTCCAGCGCTTCTTTAGAATTCTGAAAAAAGTGGGCATCAAAACGGTGCTTCTTTAGATTGCTTACGCATTTTTCAGCCAGTTTTTCACTTAGCCATAATTTGTAATTGCTTTCCATTGTCATACTCCATTTTAAGAATTAAGACCCATCGAAAGGCTATCCATAATACTGCATGGTGGCGTCGGGGATTACTGCCACTCGTGTGCCGGGCCCAAAGGATTTTTTGAGCAATGCCATTGTTTCTTCCCAGGTTTTTGTCCATGTAATCACCTCCGGATTCGGGATCCAGTCCGCAAATGTTTTATCCATATACGGCGCCAGAATAATTAATTTAAGATGGGGCGGCAGTTCTCTGCCAATGGGGTATTGCCGCCCCCCGTAATTTCTGCCGAATCTTCCCAGAAGATAATGGACAACCTGGCCTTCAGGAGAATTGGCGATGATGACGACAGTTCCTGAGTAGTTCTTGAGACTCAGAACTCCCATCACGATGGCAATAGTCATTTCATTGGCTTTGACAAATGCATTTGAAATAACCAGGTCCTTGTTGCTGGGTAGCGGATACGTGGCGTAAACCTCTTTGGCAAGTGTGACCCCCCGGTCATGCACATCCAGAAAATCTCCAGCAAAAAGTGCGGTAGTTGCTCCCCGGTCATTGACAAGGACATTAATCAGAAAGTCAAGCCCTGCAATACGGGCTGCTTCCCGGATATCTGCCTGCAGCACATTGTTTTCGAATTTTCCCAGCCCTGTTGTCTCCGGCGCCATGGCTTCCACATTCAGATGATAGTGCGTAATGCTGTCAATATGGGATACGCCGGGAAGGATAATTTTTCCTCCACCGCAAAAGCCCACCTGCGCGTGAGCCGTAACGGTTCCGATGCCAATCTTTATATCAGCCTCAGCGACTTCCCGGTTAATGAGCAGCCGGGTGCCGCGGCTGGTGGTGCCCACTTCCACGCAGTTCTCATAAATATTATGATTAAACACGCGGAAGTTCCCCACAATATTTCTGCCGAGTTTTTTTCTAAATTCATTCATGCTCAGGGCGCCGTGTGTTCCAAGGGCGCAGACAAACGTAATATCTTTTTCTGAAATACCGCCGGATACGAGTTCGTTGATGACAATGGGCGCTATGTCATAGGCACGGGTGGGCCGGGTCATATCATCAAAGATAATCACCGCTGTTTTTTTCCCTTTGGCCAGATCCTTAATCCGGGGTGAGTTCACAGGAGTTTTGATAGCCGCTTCCATCTGCTCGATGGTCAGCGGCGGCCGTTTTGCGCCGCGCATGGGGCAGAATTGAACATCCCAGTCATTGGGAAGTTCTATTTCAAGCGTTGTATTGCCGTACCACAGCAACTGCGGGAGTTCGATTTTCATGGGTTGACTCCTGTTCACGGGATTAACAGAGATCACTGGATGTAGGATATTTTCTGATTGCCTGAATGCCACTTTACTTTATGTGTATATAACGTCTCAATGAGTATCGAGGTGAACCGTGCGCGGGTCACCGAGTATGCTACATTTGGTTGCCAGGTGCTGCTATTCGCATTTTCCATTAGCCATTCCGTTGCTTTCTCGACTGTGTCGAGCGCACGCAGTTGAAAGCCTCGGTTTACAGCGACATTTTCGTAGAAAAGATCATCTTCCGTGAGTTCTCGACGTACAAACGCTGTTTTGATCTTTCGGAGGCCGTCGGCGATTGCGCCCTGTGGGTTCGCTGCATCGAATGTGGCAGTTGTTCCTCCTGTAACCTCTGCCTGCGTCAGATCGATCAGAAACAGAAAGCATCCGTGCTCAACAGAGAAGTCAACGGCAAAGCGTTTGAGTTTGTCGCTATCCACAGGCCGATGGAACTCTCCTGTAACATGGACCGTACAAATGCCATTGGTGCTATCGAATTCTGATGTGTATTCCATAGTCTCACCTAATGTTCGGCATCAGGCGCGGCAGCTTTTTGCCATCACCTTTAATGCCATGGTGGCGCCTTTCTTCCTATCTGATCTCGAGTATTGTCGAGACTGCTTTGCAGACCTGGTCAAGTTCTTTCAGGGGTAGTGCCTCGATCCTCTTCTTGAACCTGTGTTTTGAAACGGCTCGAATCTGATCAATGATGGCCACGACAGGGTCCCCTTGGCAGCTAACCGGAACCGTGATTGGAGGATGTGATTTCGCAGCGCTGGAGAGAGGTACCACAACAACAGTACGACGAAGCTGGTTCAACGTGTTGTGCGTGAGCACAACACAGGGGCGGGTTTTTTTGATTTCAGAACCCTGAGTTGGATCCAGGCTCACCCACCAAATGTCTCCCCGCATGATAGTGGGCTCAGTCATTCCTCGATTCCGTCTTCAAATGCTTGCCACTCGTCGATCTCGTGCTCCAAGGCTCTGTCACGATTAGCTGCCCGGCACGCAGATGCCAGCGAGTTGTCCCGTTCTGCCAATTCCTGTTCCAACAAACGTGTAACGAGTCTGGATCGCTGACGGGCGGGTACCGATGCTTGGAATCGGTGAGCCACTTTGTCAGGTATGGATAAGGTAATTCTCATGCCTTCATATTATGTTTTATGACTTATGATGTCAAACATTTTCTTGAGGCATAACACATTTCTCACCTTGCCGGCGTGGAGCGCAGCGGAACACCGGTCAGGTGAAGAAAAATGTTAGGGTTGATCTTCCTTATTTGTCTTCCTATGGTTAACGGTAAAACCTTTTTCTTTTAGAACATCTGCCATAAGAATTTCAGCGGATATGGTAAACTCACCCATGATAGCTGTCGTTTCTTTAACAATCTGAGTATAACGTTTCATTAAAGATTCGTTGGATTCATTTATTTGGGGTTGCAAAAGAAAATTGATAGAAAGTTCGTCAGCCAAACCAAAATACATTTCTCCTGTAGCACTCCCAACCCCTGAAGCAAAATTAATGACCTGAACATCAAAGTTATTTAGGGCATCATTTGCAACATCCTTGTCAAAGTGAAAAACGAATCTATTGCGAGCGCGCTTTAGAACTGTCTTTCTTAGGCATTGAACATCTTGATTTTGCAATAATTTGTCAAAACCCTTTTTAAAGGAATCGATATCTTTATACGTTTTGCGTAACTTTTCGATGAGTAAAAAGCCCTCGTATAAAACTGAACTCGCGAAAAGAAACGAATTAATTGTCGAGCGAGAATTTGATGGGTCATTTCCGGTTTTAGCGTCAATGGCGGCTTTTTGGCAAAAACGTAATGCGTTAACAAACCGCGCCAAGCTCAGTAATCCAAGAAATGTTTCGTCTGATTTTATTTTGTCAAAATTGCTTTTTGAACAGGAAATATCCCATACATTGTTTTTCATGGCGCATTACCCTAACAATGTTTATATGGATCGGTGCTAATGTTGCAAACGCCGCACTCCTGTCGGCATAACGCCCCTTTACAACATCTGCTATTTTAAGCTCAATAGCTTAATATTAAACAAGAATCAACCTATTTCATTTCTCTTTATTTGGGATATTATACGGATCGGTATAAATGGATCAAACCCTTAATCTTGAATTAGGTATAGTTGTTGGGTTACGCTGCGCTCAATCCAACCTACGGACATAGATACGCCGGATGAACCGGGGTATGATAAGAAGTTTGGGGCCGGGGCATGACGAATGAATCTATTGGTTCAAATATGTTTACGTGTTTTTTGCAGATAACCGGAACATACTATTTATTCCAGGAAAAAAGAGATGCGCCGATGGCAAGAAATACTATTGCCATCGCGGAAAGAATCATCAGTTCCTGACTGATATTCAGAAGCCCTGCTCCATCATTCATTACTTTG
>JAABPS010000110.1 GCA_011391835.1 Desulfobacteraceae bacterium | reverse complement strand
TTCTTTCTGGCGCTCTGCCAAGCACCCTTATCACCCCTTCAATAATATCATCAATATAGGTAAAATCTCTTTTCATCATTCCATGGTTAAAAACCTTTATGGGCTTTCCTTCAAAAATAGCTTTTGTAAAAAGAAAAAGCGCCATGTCCGGTCGCCCCCACGGACCATATACGGTAAAAAACCTTAAACCCGTACACGGTAGATCATATAAATGGCTGTAAGAATGCGCCATGAGCTCATTTGCTTTTTTTGTTGCTGCATATAGCGAAACTGGGTGATCCACATTATGATGCACAGAAAAAGGCATTTGCGTATTTGCTCCATAAACAGAACTTGATGAAGCAAAAACAAGATGTTTTACTTCAGAGTGTCTGCAGTTCTCAAGTATATTCATAAATCCAACCAGATTTGAATCAACATAAACATTTGGATTCTTAATTGAATATCGAACACCTGCTTGAGCAGCCAAATTCACCACAATATCAAATTGATTAACGTTAAAAACATCCTTCATCCGCTCCCTATCGGCGATATCAATGCTAAAAAATGAAAAATGTTTAAATTTTTTTAATATTTCAAGACGTGATTCTTTGAGCGCAATTTCATAGTAAGGATTCATGTTATCAATTCCAACAACATCATATCCATCATCCAAAAGCCTTCGGGAAAGGTGAAACCCAATAAAACCTGACGCCCCAGTAACAAGAATTTTTTTATACGTTATATCCATCTTAATCCCTTTTTTAATTTAAATGTTGCATCCTATTTTCTTTGGATTTTTATCTGAAGGTAAAGTATTTACTTCTTATGTATCTTAAAAAAGAAAGCAAGTCCATATCCATCTTTAAAGTTTCTCAAACTCGATGGCATCTATTGATAGGAGGTCTTAATTGAGTATTATATACAACGACATTGTTGGATATAAAAAAAGGCCATGTTTTTAACAAGGCCTTTTTATATCTCAAAAAGAAATATCTCGTCTCAATTAGTATGTGCACATAAAGATATTTCCCATCATCGTATCTATTTTTCTTTCTTTCCTTTTTTAGTTTTATCTTTTGCGTCGGCTTTTTTCTTCGGGCGAGCCGGCTTCTTTTCCTCTTTCGCTTTATCTTTCTTCAACTTAGTGGAAGCTTTTTTTTCTTCTTTTTTGCTTTCAGCCTTTTTAGGTTCAGGTTTTGGTTTAGCACTTTTTTTCTTCTTTATCTCATCCTGTTTTTTAGTTTCTGGTGGCGCCTTTTTCTCCCTGGCGACTACTGCTGGCTTTTCCCCTGCTTCTATACTATCTTGCCTTTTAGCAGTTTCGGTCTTCTTCTTTTTTGTCTTCTTTTCCTCTTCCTTTGCTCTATCGGTAAGCTCAACAAATGATATTCGAGCAGCATCCCCTGGGCGATATCCAAGTTTAACAATTCGTGTATGACCTCCCGGTCTTTCTCCATACCGATGCTTTGCTTCTTCAAATAATTTATGAACAATCTTCTTCTCTCGTACAATTGACAACGCCTGCCGTCGTGAATGAAGATCTCCCTTTTTTGCCAACGTAATCAAATAATCCGCCCATCTACTTAACTCTTTTGCTTTGGCGTCCGTTGTGTGAATGCGCTCATATTTAAGCAAAGATGTAACCATGTTTCGAAACATGGCGTTTCTGTGACTGCTGGTTCGACTTAATTTTATGCTCGCTTTACGATGTCTCATACCCCTATCTATTCTCCTATCACTTTCTCCTCAGCAGAGGGACTAAAACCTTCAAGCTTCATCCCAAGCGAAAGCCCCATTTCGCCTAACACTTCTTTAATCTCATTTAATGATTTTCTGCCGAAATTTTTAGTTCTAAGCATCTCAGTTTCAGTTTTACTTACCAGCTGGTATATTTTCAAAATATCAGCATTTTTTAAACAATTTGCACTTCTCACAGAAAGTTCAAGCTCTTCAACGCTTCTATTTAAGTTTTCATTAAAATTCGGCTTCTCCGTTTCATCGACCCTTTTGAGAGGTTCGGGTTCAAGTTCCTCATCAAAATTAATAAATGGGTTCATCTGCTCCTTCAGTATCTTTGCAGCATATGCAACAGCATCTTCAGGAAGAACACTCTTATCTGTCCAAACTTCCAGTGTGAGTTTATCATAATCGGTCCGCTGCCCCACACGGGCATTGCCAACCACATAGTTTACCCTACGGATAGGAGAAAATACGGCGTCAATGGGGATCGTTCCAATCGGTGCATCTTCTTCTTTATTTGCTTCAGCTAAAGAATACCCCTTCCCGACTTCCACCTTCATTGTCATCTTTAACTCCGCTTCATCCGAGAGTGTTGCCAAATGTAACTCAGGATTGAGTATTTCACATTTTCCATCATCGCTAATAATGTCGCCTGCGGTAATTTTCCCGGACCCTTTGGCAGCAATCCGGATAGTCCGTGATTCTGTATCAGCAAGTCGTAAACGAACTTCTTTAAGGTTCAGTATGATCTCGGATACATCTTCATAGACGCCCTTAATAACACTGAATTCATGCATCACTGAATCGAATTTTACTGATACGATAGCTGCACCGTACAGCGAAGAAAGAATAATTCGCCTTAATGAATTCCCAATGGTTATTCCAAATCCTCTCTCGAGGGGTTCACAAACGAACTTTCCATAACCAGGCTGACTGGTTACCTGGACTTTTTCCGGTTTTATCATTTCTCGCCAGTTCATGTACATAAGTTCATTTGATGGCATATTGCTATCTCCAAATAGTTTTAGTATAAAAATATATAACGAAGTTTAACTTAATAGATTTCGGCAGAAATATTGAAACGATCTGAATCTCTATTACTTGGAATAAAGCTCAACGATCAGCTGCTCCTGCATCGGCATGGTAAGATCTTCTCGAACAGGGAATCCCGTTATTTGACCTTTGAATTCACTTTTTCCTAATTCGAGCCATTGTGGAACACCTCGTCTCTCAACCGCCCCAAGTGAATCACTGATGGTTTGAACTTTTTTGCTTTTCTCTCTCACTTCAATTGTATCGCCAACTTTTATCATATAGGATGGAATATTTGTTTTTTTACCATTTACAAGAAAATGATTATGCCGTACAAAATGTCGGCCTTGAGCACGCGAATTCACAAAGCCCAGGCGATACACAACATTATCAAGCCTTCTTTCCAATAGAACGAGAAGATTGATTCCGGTTTCTCCCTTTTGTCGATCCGCCCGTTTAAAAAATAGGCGAAATTGTTTTTCGGAAAGCCCATATAAACGTTTAACCTTCTGTTTCTCACGAAGCTGAATTCCAAAATCGGATATTTTTCTTCCCCTTCGCTGGCCATGCTGACCTGGTGGATAACCGCGCCGGTCAAAGGCACATTTATCCGAATAACATCTATCTCCTTTGAGAAACAATTTTAAATTTTCACGCCTGCAGATTCTACATACTGAACCAGTATACTTTGACAAATCTTCCTCCTTAAATATTTCTACTGTGAGGGTCCCATGATAAAATTGAAAGCAATGTTACTCAACATTGTTTATTGCCTCTCCCTCTAAACTCTTCGTCGTTTTGGCGGTCTGCATCCGTTATGTGGAACAGGTGTCACATCTCGAATTTTCAACACATTAAATCCAGCCACCTGTAATGATCTAAGCGCAGATTCCCGACCAGGGCCAGGACCTTTTACATATACTTCTACACTTTTCATTCCGTGTTCCATAGCCTTTTTAGCTGCATCTTCTGCTGCGAGCTGGGCAGCAAATGGGGTGCTTTTCCTTGACCCTTTAAACCCTTGAACACCTGCGCTTGACCATGCAACTACATTTCCAACGGAATCCGTAATCGTTACAATGGTATTATTAAATGTAGAATAAATATGTACAACACCTGAAGGTATACTCTTTTTTTCTTTCTTTTTGGTACGGGTTTTTGTAGCCATGAATGAAACCGATCGCCTCCCTTATATTACTTCGTTTTTACTGCACCCTTTTTCTTTACCGCCATTCTTCTAGGCCCTTTTCGTGTCCTGGCATTTGTACTGGTCCTTTGTCCACGAACCGGCAGCGATCTTCTATGGCGAAGTCCTCTATAGGCCCCTAAATCCATTAACCGCTTGATATTCATTGAAACTTCAGTTCGAAGTTCACCTTCTACCTTATACTCATTATCGATGATATTTCGGATTTCATTGACTTCAGATTCTGACAACTTATCTACTTTGGTATCCGGGGGAATCTTCGCTTTTGAAAGAATGTAATTTGACCTGCTCCGCCCGATACCGTATATGTAGGTCAGCCCAATCTCTACACGCTTATTTTTCGGTAAATCAACACCTGCTATTCTTGCCAAAATCTATCCTCCTATCCTTGACGCTGTTTATGGCGTTTGTTCTCACAAATCACTCTTACGACGCCATTTCTTCGAACGATTTTACATTTACTGCATATTTTCTTAACAGACGCCCGAACTTTCATCTTCTCAATTCCTTTCAGTTTTACTATGATCTGTATGTTATCCTGCCACGAGAAAGATCATAGGGCGAGAGCTCAACGGTTACTGTATCACCGGGCAATATTTTAATAAAATGCATCCGCATTTTCCCTGAAATATGCGCAAGTACCTGGTGCTTGTTCCCCAGCTCTACTTTAAACATCGCATTTGGTAATGTCTCAAGCACGACGCCTTCGACCTTAATTGCTTCTTCTTTTGCCATTAACCAATCCCCGCCCGCAAAATTATCAGGTCATACTCATTAAAGTCTTTTGATCTATCTTAACGCCGCCCTTTAATCTTTGGGATACCTTTCTTCAGAAACCCTTCATAATGGCGACTTAACATATGGGATTCCATTTGAGCGATGGTATCAAGTGCTACACCCACCACAATAAGAAGTGATGTACCGCCAAAATAGTATGGAACATTTAACCAATTCGTTAAAATTGACGGCAACACACATACCGCTGCAACATAGATGGCACCACCCAGAGTAATTCGCGTTAAGACACGGTCAATATAATCAGCGGTATTTTTACCCGGACGGATGCCCGGGATATAACCGCCATGTTTTCTCATATTATCTGCAACATCTACGGGATTAAAAGAAACCGCTGTATAAAAATAACAGAAAAAGAATATAAGCAGGACATAGGGAATACTATACACTAAACCGCCTTGATTAAACGCAGCTAAAATATCCTTCAGCCATTGCCATCGAACATCAACAAAGCTTGCAATCGTTGCAGGAAACATCATGATTGAGGAGGCAAAAATAGGCGGTATAACACCGGACGTGTTGATTTTCAGAGGAAGATGCGTGCTTTGGCCACCATACAATTTTCTTCCAATAACCCGTTTGGCGTACTGAACCGGTATGCGTCTCTGTCCCTGTTCAACAAAAATAATAACGCCAACAACTGCAATCATCAGTAAAGTAAGAATCAATACAAAGAATATATGAATCTCTCCACTGGAAAGGAGGGCAAAAATTCGAGCAATCGCCTGCGGCATTCGTGCAACAATCCCTGCAAAAATAATGAGCGAAATCCCATTTCCAATGCCTCGCTCAGTAATTTGCTCACCCAGCCACATAATAAAGGCAGTTCCCGCTGTCAATGTAATGACAGTCATCAGTCGAAAGCTCCATCCCGGCTGGATCACAGCCCCGCCTCTGATAAGAGCTTCACTGATACCAAATCCCTGGATGATACTTATCAATACAGTTCCGTATCGGGTATACTGTGTTATTTTTTTTCGCCCTTGCTCACCTTCTTTTGACAGTCTTTCAAGATGAGGCACAACAATAGTCATTAGCTGGAGAATAATTGAGGCACTGATATAGGGCATAATTCCAAGCGCAAAAACAGACATCCCTTCCAATGCGCCGCCGGAAAACATATTAAAAATCCCGACAATGGTCCCGCTTATCTGTCTGAAGATTTCAGCCAGAGCCGCACTGTCAATGCCGGGTACTGGAACATGAACGCCTATCCGATAAACAATCAGAAGGGCTAATGTGTAAAATATCCTTTTCTTTAACTCGGGGATCTTAAATATGTTTCCAAAACCACTGCCAATCATGTGTGCCTCATTTTATGCTGTCAACTGAATTTCTCCACCCGCAGCTTCGATTTTCCCTTTCGCCTTTTTACTTATTGCGTTTATCTTTATGATAAGCGGTTTATCAATTTCACCTTGAGCGAGAAGCTTGATCCCCTCTCTTCGGCCTTTAATGATTCCAGTCCGGACAAGTACGGATTCGTCCACCAGGCTGCCGCTCTCAAATCGTTTAAGATCCCGTATATTTATCGTTGCAATTCTCTTTTTAAAAATGTTGG
>JAABPS010000109.1 GCA_011391835.1 Desulfobacteraceae bacterium | reverse complement strand
AAATCCGCGTTTCGGCAGCCGTCTATGAAGAGGCATCTGACCGCCTTCATAACCAGGTCTTACCCCACCGCCCGAACGGCTGTTAAATCCCTTTGAGCCCCTTCCCGCAGTCTTGCCGGTGCCTGACCCTACGCCGCGCCCTAATCGTTTTCGGGATTTGCGCGAACCTTTTGGCGGCGATAACTCATTTAGTTTCATCAGACTTCTCCTCAGTAGATACAAGATGTGATACTTTATCTATCATCCCGCGGATAGAGGGTGTATCTTTGAGTTCAACACTTCTGTTGACCTTGGTAAGACCCATTCCTCTCAACACTTGTCGATGTTTCTCAGGTCTCCCTATCATACTTTTTATAAGCGTAATTTTAACCACTCCAGCCATTGATCAATTCCCTTTTTAGGCTTGCAATTCTTTTATACTAATGCCACGCCGTGCGGCGACCTGTTCACGACTCTGAAGCTGCTTGAGCCCCGCTATTGTGGCTTTAACAACATTATGGGGATTGTGTGAACCCATGCACTTTGTTAAAATATTTTGAATTCCAACCGCTTCAAGAACAGCCCGTACGGCCCCGCCAGCAATAACACCCGTACCTTTTGAAGCAGGTTTCAAAAGCACTTTGCCTGCACCATATTTCCCAATGATTTCAAACGGAATGGTTCCTTCAACCAACGGGACTTCAATCATATTTTTTTTTGCCTGTTCAACACCCTTTCGGATCGCTTCTGGAACCTCACCCGCCTTGCCAAGACCATACCCAACTGAACCATCACCATTTCCGACGACAACGATGGCACTGAAACTAAACCTGCGCCCCCCCTTAACTACTTTCGCAACACGGTTAATATTAACCACTTTATCAATTAATTGACTTTCATCTGCATCTTGCTTGAACAAGGATATGCCTCCTCCGTGCTTTGGTAAATAAACTAAAATTTCAAACCAGCTTCACGTGCGCCTTTTGATACCGCTTGAATTCGTCCGTGATATAAAAAGCCATTCCGGTCAAATACGACTTCTGTAAGACCCACTTCAATAGCCCGCTGTGCAACCAGTTTTCCAATAAAATGAGCAACTGCCATCTTGTTTTCAAATTTGGGCTGTTCCTTTACCTTTTTTTCCAGGCTGGAAGCGGAAACCAGGGTACGGCCATTTGTATCATCAACGACCTGCGCATAAATTTGTCTCGCACTTCTAAATACACTTAATCTGGGTTTTCCCTGTGTCCCTAGAACTTTCTTTCTTATCCGCTTTTTTCTTTTTAAACGTGCTTGCTGTTTTAAATTTGTCTTGCTCATTATAAAACTCTGTTACTCATTAATATGTTATGGAATTATGTGGCCGCTGCTCCCGCCTTGCCAGCCTTTCTCTGAATATGTTCTTCTGCATATTTGATGCCTTTGCCTTTATATGGTTCAGGCGGCCTTAACCGCCGTATGGCTGCAGCCGTTTGCCCTAATTGCTCTTTATTTATCCCGGACAGTGTAATAACTGTATTTTTATCAATACTCGCCGATATACCATCCGGCAGAGCAAATGTGACTGGGCTTGAGTATCCGATATTAAATACAACACTTTTCCCCTGCACTTCTGCGCGATAACCAATCCCATTTATTTCCAGAATTCGTTTAAATCCCTGGCTCACCCCAATAATCATATTTTCAATAAGGCTTCGGACAAGCCCCTGAAAGGCCCTGTTCTCTCTATCATCCGTTTTAAGAAGCACCTCTATTGTATTGTCTTTAATTCGTAAATCCACCGATGGATGGATCGTTCGCGTGAGTGAACCTTTCGCTGCCTGAATAGTAATGATCCTGTCATTATAGGATACCTTTGTATTATCCGGTATCGGTATCGGTTTTTTGCCTACTCGAGACATTTATCTGACTCCTTATCTACCAAACCTTGCAGAGGACTTCTCCTCCGATATTTTCATGTCTTGCCTTTTGATCAGTCATTATCCCCTTTGATGTGGATAAAATAGAAATACCCAAACCATTTAGGACAGGCTTAATCTCATCGTGCTTTACGTAAATCCTTCTGCTCAGCTTGCTGACACGTTCAATACCGTATATTACGTTCGATTGGTTTTCATCATATTTTAAATAGATCCGTAAAACACCCTGCTTGGTCTCTTTTAAGAGTTTATAGT
>JAABPS010000108.1 GCA_011391835.1 Desulfobacteraceae bacterium | reverse complement strand
CTTCCGATCTCGGTGTAACCATCCCCTTTGCCAATGTATTTATGGATGAACCAAACTTTCTTCACAAAGTCGGTGTTGAAGGAACAAAAGGCCTGGTCCACGTCAGCCAGTATGGAACTCTGCCTCCTTCGTTTAAAACGGAACAGCAGATCAAATACTACCTGGCATGGCGAAATTTATGGGAAAGCAAATGGAAAGAGCCTTATACCAATCCGCTGTGGAAACATGGCACAGGAAACATTGGCTCATACTGCCAGCAGACGTACTGGCTGTTAAGCGTTATTGAAAGGGCGGGGTCTTTGGATCCTGAAAAGATTATTGATGTGTGGGAAGGCGACACATACACGATGGCCAGCGGCAAAGAGATCACCATGAGGCCTTGTGATCACAAAGCCATTCAGAATCTTCATATTGAAATATACGGTGTGCCCGCAGAGCAGAAAAAAACCTATAACATCGAACCATATTACTGGTACGAAGGGTGCAGCATGCCGGTTGATGTTTACGAAATACCCGCTGAAAAGGTTCTGCCTTTAATGGATCCGAACTTGGATAGGTGCAAGTAAAAAGCTGGTCTGATCAAACCACTAAACGATCGCCTTGTCCAGAATATGGCGAGGCGATCGTTATTTGTCAGCTGAATAAAATATTGCCTAAAAT
Organism: Desulfobacteraceae bacterium; assembly: GCA_011391835.1. Taxonomy (GTDB): domain Bacteria; phylum Desulfobacterota; class Desulfobacteria; order Desulfobacterales; family JAABPS01; genus JAABPS01. Next base: position 4,775 of record JAABPS010000108.1, on the reverse strand, counting down.
GAACTAAAAATATTCGAACTGTTTATGCCTGAATCGGGAGTTTTTTATATGAAATAGCAGGCATTTTAGCTCTTTTTAGGCAGTTTTTTATCTGGATTTTTAAGACAGGAGGTTAACGAGATGGATGCGACAATGGCGATGTATGTAGCGCAGGGACTGCACGGACTGGCATACGGCATGCTTCTTTTTCTGGTGGCATCCGGTCTAACCCTGATTTTTGGCATGATGGGTATCCTGACTCTGGCGCATGCGGCTTTTTTCATGCTGGCTGCGTATTTTGGATTTCAGGTCCTGCAGATAACGCAAAATTTCTGGATGGCGCTTATTGTAGCTCCTGTTGCTGTGGGTATCCTTGGTGTTTTGTGTGAACGGTTCCTTATTCGAAAGGCTCATGTCATGGGTCACATCGGCGAACTGATCTTAACCGTAGGTGTTGCGCTGGTCATCATGGATGCCGTTAAAGCCATCTGGGGAACCGAAAGCCTGTATCTTAAGGTTCCGGAATATTTGCAGGGGCTGGTGTCCATAGGGGGTTTGGAGTATCCCATATACCGTCTTTTTATTATTGGAATGGCTTTGTTGCTCTTAATTATTCTGGCGTTGATCTTATACAAGACCCGACTTGGACTGATCGTACGCGCGGCTGTTTCAGATGCAGATATGGTCAATGCGCTTGGTGTCAATGTGCCGCTGGTATTTATGCTTGTCTTTGGGGTTGGCACATGGATGGCAGGCGTTGCAGGGGTGGCTATTGCGCCAATCCTGACGGTATTTCCCGGGCTGGCGGATCAGATGGGGATGGACGCTTATATCATTGTGGTTGTGGGTGGGTTCGGAAGCCTTTCAGGAGCTTTTCTGGTTTCGATCATCTTTGGTCTTCTGAGTTCCTATGGCGTACAGTTTATTTCACAGCTCGCACCGGTTCTCATGTTTATTTTTATGGCCATTGTTCTGATTATCAAGCCTGCGGGAATTTTTGGAGAAAGGGAAGACTGATGAATAAAAAAACAAAATGGATATTGTGGGGGGTGTTTCTGATATTTCTTATTGTTTACCCCTTGGTTTTCGGTATCTATTATACAAACGTTTTTGTAACATTTACTATTGCTGCCCTGTTTTCTGTTTCTGTAAATATGCTGCTGGGTTTTACAGGATTTCTCAGTTTTGGTCATGCCATGTTTTTTGGCGCTGGCGCATATGGTACAGCTATTGCGCTGGCGCATATAAAGGGACTGCCTCTGCTTATTTCCGTGTTCATAGGTTTTATGAGCGCCGTTCTTCTTGCATTGATTTTAGCTCCTCTGGTGGTGAGACTCAGTGTAACGGCCTTTGCCATGATCCATATGGCCTTCGGCATGCTGATGTACACCCTTGCGTTAAAACTCAGAAACATTACCGGTGGTGAAGACGGCATCGGGGGATTTCCCATACCGTCTTTTGGAGTTCCAGGGATCTTCTCTATTGATATGACCGATCCAACCAATTTTTATTATTTTGCAATGGCGATAATCGGATTCACCTTATGGATTCTCTGGTTTATTACAAAAACACCCTTTGGCTGTCTCATGGTCGGTATCAGAGATAATGCCAAGAGGATTGATTATCTGGGATTCAAGCTGCCGCAAACCAAAGGGGTGGTGTATCTTATTGCCGGAGGATGCTGCGGAATTGCCGGTTCAATATTTGCTTTATTTCAAAATTTGATTTCTGCCTATGAACTTCATATTATGCATTCGTTTACACCGATAATGATGATCATGGTTGGAGGCGTGGGGAGTTATTTTGGACCGATCCTTGGTGCGGGTATTTTTACTATGTTGGGAGAATTGACGACCCGATACACAGAAAGGGTTGAGCTTGTCATCGGTTTGATTCTTATCGCGGTGATTATGTATTTTCCTCTGGGATGCATTGGTTTTTACCACTATTTAAAAACCAAGTATTTAAAAAGAAAGGCTGCTTAACAACGGATGGAGAAGAATGTATGAATATCCTTGAAACAAAGGAAGTATCGCATGACTTCCGCGGGTTATGGGCTTTGAGAAATGTGAATCTCCAGATTGAAAAAGGGGAACGGCATGCCATTATCGGGCCGAACGGTGCGGGGAAGACAACTCTGTTTAATGTCATTACCGGCACCTATGTGCCCAGCAGGGGAAAGGTTTTCTTTAAAGGAAAAGATGTCACCAAGGCAAAACCCCATGATATGGTACGTCTTGGAATGGGGCGATCCTTTCAGATAACAAGTACATTTCCCAGGCTTACTGCTTTTGAGAATATCCGGATGGCCGTATTATCCAAGAGAGGTATCCGGTTTAACCTGTTTCAGAAGGTGGATAAAATGAAGAGCATAACAGAGGAGACCGATGCAATTCTTAAACGGATCAATCTGGATGGTGAACGAGACCTGCCCGCAAGTGCTTTATCCTACGGAAAAAACCGGAGTTTAGAGATAAGTATGGCGCTGTCCACTGACCCTGAGATTGTCATGCTGGATGAACCGACAGCCGGCATGTCCAGGGACGAAACACATACCGCAGTTGAACTCGTTCGCAGATTAACTGAGGGTAAAACAACCGTTATTATAGAGCATGATATGGATGTTGTTTTTTCGCTTGCGGATCGGATTACCGTACTGCATCATGGTGAGATCCTTGCTGTAGGTGCGCCAAAGGAAATTGGAGAAAATCAGGCCGTGAAAGATGCGTATCTGGGTGAGATGGAGGTGTAAGGATGCTGCTTGAAGTAAAGAATCTAAACACATATTATGGCGACAGTCATGTCCTACAGGATATGTCGCTGTCAGTAAATGATGGTGAAATTGTCGCGCTTTTGGGCAGAAACGGTATGGGGAAAAGCACGACGCTAAAGAGTATCATCGGCCTTGTTAAACCAAAGTCAGGAAAAGTTATTTATCAGGGAAAGGATTTAACGGGCGGTCATCCCTTTAAAGTGGTTCGGGAGGGCATTGGATACGTGCCGGAAGATCGGAGGATTTTCCCCAACCTGTCTGTATTTGACAATTTGAAGATGGGGATCAAGAGCGGCAAGGCTGGGCAAAAAGCCAGTAAAAGCCAGTGGGATCTGGACAGGATTTACAAGCATTTTCCTGTGCTGAAAGAAAGAAGCGCTCAACGGGGGTCCACGCTTTCAGGGGGTGAACAGCAAATGCTGGCAATTGGCCGGACGCTCATGGGCAGCCCTGATTTGCTCCTTGTTGATGAACCCACGGAAGGCCTTTCTCCACATTTTGTAAAGGAAGTGCGCGATGTGCTTGAAGAAATTAACAAGGCAGGGGTATCCATACTGCTGGTGGAGCACAATCTCAAGGTGGCTATGTCCCTGGCCAACAGGGTATATTTGATGGGGAAAGCCCATTTGGGTTTTTCGGGAACTGTTGAAGAACTCAATGATAATCCTGAAATTCGGGCAAAATACTTGGAAGTATAGTTAACATTTGGCATAATGTAAATTACATGGAGGCAATCTGCATTAATTTATGAGCAGGTGTCTCCTTTTTTTATTGTGTGTTTTTTGGCAAAGGTATAGGAGGTGTTTATATACAAGCAAAAAATATAAGCAATTGCCGTGTGAAGGATCTGTTAATAATTTGATAATGAAATTTATTTAACACATGGAAAAGGAAAATGACATGCGGGTAAAAATATTTATTCTTATTCTGGTGATGATTTTAACCATTAAGGTCGGAGCAGATGATGTGAATTCACTTAAAGCAGAAGGAGATCGATTTTGGGCTCAGCGTGACAGCCAGCTATACCTGCTAAAGGCAATAGACGCATACACAAGGGCCTTAACAATGGTTCCCAATGATAAAACCCTGTTGATCCGTCTTTCCACTGCCTATTACTGGAAAGGTACTAATTTTGAAGAGGAGAAAAAGGAGGAGCGCAAAAAAGCATTTACAACAGGGCAGATGTATGCCCAGAAGCTTTGTGAGATTGACCCGGACAGTGCTGGGGGTAATTTCTGGTATACGGTTAACATGGCATTATACGGCGGGGAAGTGGGTGTGATGAAAAGCGCATTCATGCTGCCAGAGATAAAAAAGCGCATGGGAAAAGTCATGAGTTCTGAAAAATTTTATCATCATGGCGGGCCTCAGCGTTTGCTGGCAAGGATTGATTACGAAACACCCAGTATATTGCGAGGGTCTCTGGAGGCAGCGGAAGTGATGTTGAAGGAAGCCATTCAGCATTCGCCGAATTTTACTCTCAGCCATATCTATCTGGCAGATATCTATATGGAGATGAAGAAACCCACGCAAGCCAGAGAAGAGCTTGAGTTTGTTCTGACACTGCCTGAAGATGCGTTGCCCGGTTTTGAACCGGAAATTCGAAGGGACAAAAAAATAGCAAAGGTACGCATGAGAACATATTTTGCTGAGAACTAAGCAGTATATTCAGAAAAATGAAAAACGATTGTCTATAGGACGATTGTAATACTTATTGTGTGGGAGGATCGGATATGAACTGGGTAACGATTGATCAGGACAAATGCAACGGATGCGGTATTTGTGTTTTGCGATGCATGCGTTGTTTTTCAAAAGAGAATGAAATGATTACCGCATACGCAGATATGGATTGCTGTAATGTGTGCGGGCACTGTGTGTCACTCTGTCCTGCAGATGCGATTGTTCATTCACAGATGGACATGAATAACTTTATGGCAGTGGGAAAGAGGGTTGACATTGATACGGACACTTTTATAAAGTTTGTCAGGCAGCGCAGAAGCCACAGGCATTTTAAAGATCGGAA
>JAABPS010000107.1 GCA_011391835.1 Desulfobacteraceae bacterium | reverse complement strand
TAAGGAAATTCCGAGAGAAGATATTGAAAAACTCATTGATACATGCCGGTATGCGCCAACAGGCGGAAATCTTCAGGGTGTAGAGATAATGGTCATTCAGCACCAGAAGAAGATTAAAGAACTGTCGAACCTGACTGTTGATTTTTTCAATATCATAGGCATAAGTGCTGAAAAGCAGTTAAAGGAATTGCCACCCGAAGAAGGTGCAGCTAAAAAAGCAGAATTGCTTCAACGAACAGCAACTTACAAGGAGCGTTTAACGCACGCAAGAGATTTGGGATATGATCCTATATTTCACAAAGCGCCTGCTGTGATTATTTTTCATTCACACCTTCAAACAGCTTCAGCCAAGGATGACTGCGTGATTGCCTCTACTACCATGGGATTAACAGCCATAACCATGGGTCTGGGGACGACGTATATCGGTCTTTTCGAGTCAGCAGCCAAGAATCATCCGCCTGCGCATGAGGCGTTAAACCTGCCTACAGGGCATGGGGTTTTTTCGGTGCTCATCATGGGATATCCGAAACTGAAGTATCTGCGCACAATAGACAGGAAGCCGATGAAGACAATCTGGATATAACAATAATCAAAACAGCATACTAAAAAAGGCAATAGGGTTCTTAAGGCCTTTTTTATTTGTGGAGCTGTAAACAAATGGACATGAGATGACTTTACTACTGAAAATACCGGCTATCATCCGGGTCGTTTTTATATTTGTTCTTGTGCTTTTTCTGATACGAAAAAAAATGTCACTTGGGAATGCTTTTCTCATTGGTTCTCTATCCTTGAGCATTATGTTCGGTCTCAGGCCAGGCCCGATGCTTCAGTCGGTTTTTAAGTCCGTATCCGATCCGAAAACCTATCTGCTCGCTGTTATCGTATCGCTTATACTGATCCTTAGCAACAGTATGGAAAAGAGCGGTCAAATGCAAAGACTTCTTGAAAATTTTAAAGGGCTGTTATCCACGCCGCGGTTAAATCTGGTTCTTTTCCCGGCTCTTATCGGACTGTTGCCGATGCCGGGGGGTGCTGTTTTTTCAGCGCCCATGGTCAAAGAGCTTGGGGCGAAGTCTAATTTAAGCGAGGACAAACTCAGCTTCACTAATTACTGGTTTCGCCATATTTGGGAATTTTGCTGGCCCCTGTATCCGGGAATTTTATTGGCTGCGGTGATAGCGGATCTTAATCTTTTTATTTTGGTTTGTATTATGGTGCCGGCAACAGTTCTTGCTGCGGGCCTTGGATTTTGGTCGCTCAGGGCACTGAACCATTCAGAGAAGAACACTTCACAGCTTATTTCTGGGAAGGCAGCATGGCCATTCGTATCAGAGTTAATTCCTATTTTAATTGTTGTTATCCCCGGATTTTTATTCGGAGCAGTTCTTTCTCTCCTTTTCCCGTTGTTTTCCATTTCAAAAGAAATCGGACTGATCGTGTCTCTTGGGGTAGCTGTTGGATGGGTGTGGTATAAAAATAATATGGGCTGGCGTCAGCAGCGGCAATTGACAAGTAACAAACAAATATGGAGCATGATATACCTTGTTTTGTCGATTCTCGTTTTTAAAGGTATTCTGGAAGACAGCAATGCGGTTTTATCGATCAGTAATGATCTGACAACATTAAAAGTTCCAATTCTTCTGGTATCTGTGTTTTTACCTCTACTGGTCGGATTGATTACGGGTCTTACCATTGCAGTCATAGGGATCAGCCTTCCGATCCTTATACCGCTGATTCATTCGATCGGAGATGGATCCATGATGCTGCCTTACGTTATGGTTGTAATGGTGTGCGGTTTTTCAGGAGTTTTACTTTCCCCGCTGCATCTGTGTTTGATTCTATCCAATGAATATTTTAATGTGAGCATGGGGTCTGTTTACAAACATATGTGGACGTTATGCGTTGTTGTTATTGGGTTGTGTCTTGCATATTTTTTTGGGATACATTGGATGTTACAGATAATTTGATGGTAAGATTCACCGGTTTTCCGTCTTGACGCCTGACTGTGGGATGTATATGATTCGGGTCAACAGAAGGTTGTAGGCGGATCTGGGTTCATACCATTATTTTTAAGGAGTTGACATGGGAGCTAAAAAAGCTCAAACGTTCGGCGAATTGAGAAAACAATTTAAGCGACTACCCAACGTCCGCGAAGAAATGCGGGCAAATCTGATTAAAAAATTACGAAAAAATGAACGCATCTTTCCTGACCTGATTGGTTATGATGATACCGTTTTACCAGAGCTGGTTAATGCTATTTTGTGCGGCCATAATATGATCATTCTTGGTGAAAGGGGCCAGGGGAAGAGCAGAATTATCCGAAGCCTGGTAGACTTTCTGGATGAGGAGATTCCAGCGATTGAAAACTGCCCCATTCATGATGATCCCTTTCATCCTATCTGCACGGATTGCAAGAAGAAAAAAACTGAAATGGGTGATGCTCTCCCTGTTGCGTATGTTCCACGGGACAGACGATTAATAGAAAAGCTCGCCACGTCGGATGTAAGCACCGCAGATCTTATCGGTGAGGTTGACCCGATAAAAATTGCGGAGGGAAGAAATTTGGATGATGAATCTGCTGTTCATTTTGGTTTGATACCCCGTGCCCATCGGAGTATCTTTGCCATCAATGAACTTCCTGATCTTGCGGAAAAAATCCAGGTGGCATTTTTCAATGTGATGGAAGAGAATGATTTCCAGATTAAAGGGTTTCCTGTTCGGCTTCCGCTGGATATCCTCGTTGTTGCCACTGCCAATCCTGAAGATTATACAAACAGGGGCAGAATTATTACACCCTTGAAGGATCGATTTGATGTTCAGGTCAGAACCCACTATCCATTAAAAAAAGAATATGAAATCCAAATAATGGAACAAGAGATACGGCCGCTGGAAATAGATGGCGTGGGAGTATATACCCCGCCGTTTATTAAAGAAATTCTTGCAGAGATTACCTTTCAGGCGAGAAACAGCCCGGATATTAATCAGCATTCCGGCGTGAGCTGCCGCGTATCCATCCGAAGTTATGAATCGATCATCGGAAGCGCTCTTCGGCGGGCACTTCAGCTGGGAGAGAACAGGGCTGTTCCGCGTATTACAGATATTGAATCAACCTTTCCAGCTATTTTAGGCAAACTGGAACCCGAATTTGAAGCCGCTGAATTGGGAGAAGATCA
>JAABPS010000106.1 GCA_011391835.1 Desulfobacteraceae bacterium | reverse complement strand
CCACGGATTTTAGTAGCCCGTGTAAAGGCCGTCCTTCGCAGCCAATCCTTAAAAAGTGTCACCCATAATAAGGTTATTAGAATACACGATCTGGAAATTCATCCGGGCAGAATGATGGTGACTGCCGGCGAAGAAGAGATAGAACTGACATATACCGAATTTCATATATTATATGCTCTTTCCAAACATCCCGGCTGGGTTTTAACTCGTTCCCAGATCGTCGATGCAGTCAGAGGAGAGGGATATGCCGTAACTGACCGAAGCGTCGATGTTCAAATTGCAGGTATTCGAAAAAAACTCGGCAAAAGCGGCAACCATATCATTACGGTTAGAGGAGTAGGATACAAATTCAGGGAAGAAAATCATGGATAAAAATAGACGATTAATGTGGCAGATTTATCCATCGTATGTCGTTGTTATTATTATTTCGCTGTTAGCCGTTTCCTGGTACATGCTTTCAACGATTGAAGATTTTATTCTAAAACAAATCGTTTCAGACCTTCACACCAGGGGACAGCTTATCCAGGATCAACTGGCTGTCTATCTACAGCCTCTGGATCCAGACAAATTGGACCGGTTTTGCAAGGATACGGGAGGCAAAATATCAACCCGCATTACCGTTGTCCTCCCCGAAGGAAAGGTTATCGGCGATTCTGAAGAAGATCCGGCCCTGATGGAGAATCATAAAAACCGGCCCGAAATTTTAGCGGCTCTTAAAGGCCAGCCCGGTTCATCTATGAGATTCAGCGCGACATTGAATCAAAAAATGATGTATGCGGCCTTGCCGTTAACTATCAAAAACGAAATATACGCCATCGTGAGGCTATCTATCCCGGTGACGGATATCGACATAATTATCGATACCCTTTATAAAAGAGTTATTTTATCCGGTATTGTAATTGCAATTCTTACTTCCGTTATTTCTTTTTTTATATCCCGCAGAATCAGCAAACCGATTGAAGAAATGAGAAGGGTTGCTGAAAAATTTTCCCAAGGTGAACTGAAACACAGGCTTCATCCGCCCAATAACTTCGAGCTGGCAGGCCTTGCGAAAGCATTGAATGTAATGGCCACGCAACTCGAAGATCGAATAGAAACTGTCATCCGACAGAGAAATGAATATGAAGCGGTTTTGTCGAGCATGTCCGAAGGTGTTATCGCGATTAATAATGAAGAGTATATACTCAATATCAATCAGTCCGGCCGGAACATGTTTAAGCTAAATCCTTCAGATATCAAAGGGAAAAGCATACAGGAAATTTTAAGAAACAGAGATTTTCACCAGTTTGTCAGCAGCGCCGTTTCAGATGAACAACCCAAAGAGGGAGATTTCGTGATTCACCAGAATACTCCACGCATTGTCAGCACGCGCAGTGCGCCTTTGTATGCTCCTGGCGGCGATCGAATCGGTTCACTTCTTGTATTCAATGATGTGACCCGGATAAGGCATCTGGAAAATGTTCGTAAAGATTTTGTGGCCAATATTTCGCATGAAATCAAAACACCCTTAACGGCAATTCAGGGATTTATAGAAACCCTTTCTCAAAACCCTGACCTGAATCGGGAAGAAACAAGAAGATGTATTGAAATTATCGAAAGGCATGTCATCCGTCTCAATTCAATCGTGGATGATCTGCTTTCCCTGGCAAGAATTGAACAGGAAGATGGCAATAAGGAGTTCCGACTTCAGCAAACCCCCATAAAAGACGTCATTGAAGCCGCGTTGCCAATTGTTCAGCCAAACGCGAAAGATAAAGGAATTACTTTTTCTATTGCATGTGAAGAATCTGTTTCAGCAAGGATCGATGCATCTTTGCTTGAACTGGCACTGGTTAATCTGATGGATAATGCAGTTAAGTACAGCCCTGAAAAGAGTAAAATCGATATTATTGCAGGGGAAAAAGATAGAAACATTTATATCAAAATCCGTGACAATGGCCCTGGAATACCTAAAGAGCATCTGCCCCGTATCTTTGAGAGGTTTTACCGTGTTGATGAGGCCAGAAGCCGTAAATTGGGAGGCACCGGGTTGGGCCTTGCCATTGTAAAACATATCGTTAAAGTTCATAATGGAACGGTTGTTGTAGAAAGCGCTCTCGGAAAGGGGAGCACTTTCACCATCAATCTGCCTGATAATTAAGTCTTCACACGGCGGCGGCTTTTGAAAGATATAACCGAGAATCAATCAATGCTTCTGTTCGATAGGGGACCGAGGCCTGGTATTCCTTATCTCTTTGCATGCGGATAAATGCCTCGATGGATGGATATTCAATGATAAGCGCTTCATTCCAGGGGTCATTCTCTTTTATCTTAATGAAAAATTAAAAATACTTACCATGAATACCCAATCCATCGAAAATGAATATAAATACTTCGATCCCATCTGCCTGGAGATCTCCAAATCCCTCAAAGAGATTTACAGGTTCCAGCGCAAATTTTTTCCTCTTGAAATAGCCTCTATTCAAGAAGAACTCTATCCATCTCAACGTTCTCTTGATCAGGCACGAAAAGAGCTTAAAAAAATTTCAATACCTTCTGATCAAATTAATCTGAATACTATTATAGATAATGCTGCGAGTCTGATATGTGAAGCCCTTGAAATGATTCTTGCCGCATCACCCGCCGGTTTTGAGAATACCATGATCCAAGTGATGAAAGCGTTTCGCAAGATATGCCAGGCGCAGGAAAGCCTTTATGTCATCCGAAGTATTTCATCCCATCTGAACCGATTCTTTCTGGAACCCCAGGTATATGACCGGATGGATTTTCTCGATCCGAAACCAAACCAGGGAATACCAACCGGATTAATTCATGAGGGTGTTGAAAACAACTATTACGCCAGAGGCGCCTTATCGCTGTATATCCCTGAATCCTATGACGGCAAAACGCCCTGGCCTCTGGTTGTGGCCCTGCACGGCGGCTATGGACATGGCAGGGATTTTATCTGGACATGGCTGAGAGAAGCCAGAAGCAGAAAATTTATGCTTCTCTCTCCGACCTCCTTAGATATAACATGGTCGCTCTTAAATCCAAAATTGGATGGAACCGCTCTATATAAAATGCTTGATACTGTTCGGAGCCATTGGCAGGTTGATTCAAACCGCATTTTGTTAACCGGCATTTCAGATGGCGGGACGTTTACTTTAGTATGCGGCATGCAAAAGGATTCCCCGTTTACAGCCTTTGCGCCTGTTGCCTGCACGCTTTCGCCAATGGATATCAGCCACGCGAAAGACAAACGGATCTTATGGATACATGGCGCTCTGGACTGGATGTTTCCTGTGCACACTGCGCAGGGGGCCTGTGAATTGCTTAAAATGGCGGGTGCGGATATCATGCTTAGAGTGGTTAACAATCTATCTCATACCTACCCGCGGGAAGAAAATGACCGCATTCTTGCCTGGTTTGATCCAACCCTTGCTCTGCCGCAATATGATCTGGCATAATATGACTGGAAGCAAATTAACTTGGGAGAAAAAGACATGAGTGAGCCAAATATTCTGGACAAAGCGTTTCATATTATTATGAAACAAATGAAGGAAATCGGAATCCGGTTTATTTAAAACCGGCCTATAAATTCAAGTATGGTGGCTTCGTAGGGCGCAGTTGTAAAATTTAAATCATTGAAATAGGTATTAACGAATCGATGAGTCGACAGCCGGACCTTCCATTGACCCGGATCATGAATGTTTATTTTTCTTTCCTTTCGAGTGAAATTTAAAATAACGAACAATTTTTCATTATTGTAAACTCTATAATATCCCAGAATGCCATTATATCCCTTGAGTACGGGAATCCATTCACCCATACTCAGAGCTCTTTTTTTCTTTCTTAGCGAAATAAGATTTTTATAAAAGTTAAGGAGAGAATATCTATCTTTCTTCTGGGTTTTTACATTTACTTTCTCTAAATTCTTGCATATTGGAAGCCAGGGCATTGTTTTTGAAAATCCGGCGTGAATCTCAGTGGACCAATTCATTGGGCCTCTTGAAATATCCCGCCCAGAAAAAAATGGCCAGTATTTTTTTCCCACAGGATCGCAGATCTCTTTCCTGGAGATCTTCAGATTTGTCATGCCGATCTCTTCACCATAATAGATAAACGGCGTTCCCCGGAGTGTTAATAGCAGTGTTGCGGCAACCCTGGTGCGCTTGTCAACGTCTTTCCCCGAACCATACTTGCTGGCGCTTCTATGCTGATCATGATTAGAAAGGACATAGCAGGGCCACCCCTTTCCCGGAACATAGTTGTTCCATTTCTTTATGCATCGGTAGAACAGCCTCGCATTCCACCACCGATATATCAGCGAAAAATCAAAGGCAAGATGCAGTTCGTTCTCGCCATTACCCAGAAATCTCGCTGAAAGTTTAGGATCTGCGGGTGGGAATGTGGTTATTTCACCAACAAGCATTTTACCGGGATATTTGTCTATCAATTGGCGAAGTTCCTTTAATAGCTCATGAGTCTCTGATTGATCCCGGTTGAAAACATGCTTCTGAAATAGAACCATTCCAAGACGTGTGGGATTATTTCTGAAATGTTCATCCTTTATCAGGTAATTTACTACATCCAGCCTGAACCCATCCACTCTCTTATCCAGCCAAAATTTAACATTCTGAAACATGGCATTTTTCATTTCGCTGTTTCGCCAATTGAGATCCGGCTGCTGCTCCAGAAAAGAATGAAGGTAGTACTGGCAAGTGGTTTCATCCCATTTCCAGGCGCTGTTTCCCAAAATACATATCCAGTTATTGGGAGGTGTATCCTTCTTTCCATCTTTCCATATATACCAGTCGCGTTTTGGATTATGTATCGATTCCTTGGAGGCAAGAAACCAGGGATGAAGATCGGACGTGTGATTTAAAACAAGATCCATTATTATTTTCATCCCTTTTTGATGGGCTTTTTTTAAAAGTTCGTCAAAATCATCCATGGTGCCGAATATGGGATCTATGGCAGTATAGTCGCTGATGTCATAACCGAAATCGCACATAGGAGACATATTGATGGGTGAAAGCCATATCGCATTTATGCCCAGTTCATCAAGGTAGTCAAGCTTTCGGATAATCCCCTGCAAATCACCGATGCCGTCGTCATTGGAATCGAAAAAACTGCGCGGGTATATCTGGTATATGACTCCATGCTTCCACCAGATAAATTCATCTTTCATGCGGTTCTTAATTTGGGATTTCCTGAAGTCCAACACTGTTTATAAGATCAGACACAATTCTGTCAGCGTTATACATGGATGCTCGTTGTAATGCGGATTTTTTAAATGTCTTTTGCAGAGTACTATCGGCAAGAAAATGTTGGGAGGCTTTAATTATTTCTTTTCTGTTATTAACAAGAAAGCCGTTTTCCCCGTTTTTAACAATGTCTTTTGGCCCCTTTGTCTTGTAAGCAATGACCGGAAGACCGCAGCTTAAGGCTTCGAGCACAACACACCCGAATGTATCGAACCGGGATGGAAGTATAAACATATCCGCTGCAGAGTAGATTTCCGGCAGCTTATCGTGTTCAATCCATCCAAGGTATATGGCATCGGGCAATTTCTTTTTCAATTCTTTTTCAGCGGGGCCCTTTCCTGCTATCGCCAGTTTTACCTCAGGCATATCTTCTCTAATTTTATTATATATTTCGGGCAGCTCCATTACTCCTTTTTCCTCGCTGACCCTGCCCGCGAAGAGCATCACTGGATTGCCGTTCTTAATTCCAAATACCTTTTGCTTATTTGCTTTTTTAGGTTCAAAGCCTTCATCCACCCAGTGGGCGGTCAAAAACACCCTTGAAGGATCAAATCCCATATCTCTTCCTGTAAGCCACTTTTGCTGATCCGTGTTTAAAACAAAAAGCGCATCAAAACCCCTGTAGAATGTTCTGAGGAGCCGTCGAAGCCTGCTCAGGTTGTGCCTGTCAAGTTCCAGCACTTTACGCCCAAACATCATCCAATCAGTATGAACATAGAAATATGCCGGCACGGAATAGGCGCTTTTCAGATAAAGAGACAGCAACCCCATGGGGCCTTCGGTTGAGCATATAAGACGGTCATATTCCCCATCTCTGAATATATTATGTACATCCAGCGCATGGGGTACACGAAAGGGCTGCTGCTCATAAAATGGCAGAGTGAATTTAAATGCCGGCGGAATGACAATCAGGTGATCATCCGGCTGGACAGTATCGCTGCATACAAGGAGATCAATGGGAAGATTTTTTTTCTTGATTTCATCATGCATGGATTTTAAAACCATGGCTACACCGTTTGAATCATTAAAAGTATCGGTTAGCCACAGCATCCGTTTCGGAGGCTTCAATTTATTCAGTCGCTCTGAAAACTCGTTTAAAAGGGGCCTGGAATTATACAATACTTTTGAGCTAGTGTAGCTGGCGCTAAGAATTACAGCAGAGGATAGGAATGGGAAGGATAGACCATCCAGAAATTCTGATAAATTGATTGCGCTTAATTTATTTTTTTTATTTGTGAAATTTCTATTTATTTCAGCATATTGCCGGAATTGAAGAGGAAACTCAAAATAATCGAGGATATCGTCAATTTTATATTTGGAGAATTCCTTTTTACTCGTTAATTTATCCAGCTTATCTTTCAGGCGTGCGAAAAAGATTTCATTTAATTTTTTATGAATAAACTGAACTTCTTCGATCAAAGCATCCGCATAGCCTTCCGAGCCGTTCCTGCGGATGGCTGCCATATGTGAAGCGGCGTTGAATATTTCCCTATATGCGCTGGGGATGAAAAATCGCTTGGAAAAATTTGGCACCTTTCCAGAAAAACAGTTATGAAAGAGTTCCAAAAATTTCATGGTGACCTTATGATTTGATAATTCCATAAATGCGTTGGATATGGCAAACGCCAGAATTTTATCCTTCGATGTCCCTTTATGAAGAATTAATCGCAACAGTCCCGGGTCATTCATTCTTTTGGGAATTTGGCAGAAATAATCCAGAATGGTTAGGGTCATCAACGTTTTATTGTAATTTCGCATTCCATAGGGAGCCATGGCGCCATTCTTAATGGCTTCCAGGGCAAGAACGGATTTCGCTGTGTTCAAAAGTCTTTTAGCTCTATCCGGTACATGAAGCCGGGTGCCTGTAAGCCCTGCAAAAATTCCCATATGGCTGTCCGATCCCCCCGATAAACTCTTCCGGTACGGGTGCCTGCAATAACGATTCTTGGGAATCTGATATTGCTTGGACAGAATATCGATTTTTTCCTGTGTCAGGGTTTCTGTCCAGTTTTTAATCAGCATATTTTGCCATGTGTTTTTATGACTATTGATGACTTCAAATCGTTCAAAGAGGAGAGCCATTTTATTAAAAAATTCAAAGGGCGGCATTCCTTTTCCTTTATAGAAATACAGCGGATGCGCCCATATTGTAGGTATGTCCTGCTCACAGGCATATTCCTGAAAAGCGTAGATATTATCCCGAAGTTTATTGAGTTTCTCTTCCTGGCCTGGAGTGAATCCATAGGAAAGAACATGAATACCCTGCTTATAATCGGGTACCATGCAACTGAATTCAGCACCAACCAGTACGTCATATCCTTTATCTAAAAGTTCAAAGCAGGATCGCGCATTATTATGATTTGTTATGGTAAAGGTATCGCAACCATGCTTCTTTAAAATGTTTATAAGCGCTTCCGTTTCAAGCCATGACTCCGGAATGTCCAGGATTCGGCCCATGATTTCATCAGGCACATCGCTATTTTTATCATGACAGTGGAGATCTATTCTTAGAACCTCATCCTCAGGATATCGATTTTCCTGTTCCTTTAAAAAAGTATCTAACTCCTCGACTATCTCGCTATGAAAATTCTGTTTATCATTCATCTTTTTAGTTTTCATCCTTAACTCACCGTTTTGCTGACAGATATGCTGAGCTGAAACAGTGGCTACTTTCGTATTGAAACTACTGTTTTGGTGTTTATTCTTTTTTTCTATTCACGGATAGACGCTATCTATCCGCATAAATAGCATGGTAAAAACAATCTATGTTGAGATATATTATATACAACCTTTGTTTTGATTTTATTTGTTTTTGGTTAGAATAGTGTTAATTTGTTGCTCAACGGAATTTTTGCTTTTTGAAATTTTTTTAAAATTGAGGGCAAAGAAGGTATTTTGGGGGAAATAAATACAGAAAACGGCAATTGGGCAAAAGTCTATACGGTTTGTACTATGGCGTGAGAATATCGTGCTTGCCTGATTCTGAATCTTTACCTGCTATGGCTGAATTTTAATCCAGACTTTTTTACCGGGATAATGGGGATGGCGTTTGTCTTTTAATAATATTTTTAAGGTAATGAAGTAGTAACCTGGTTTAAGATCAGAAAGAGGAATTTTTGCATAGTACCCGCAATACAGATAATCTGAACGCTGATAGGCGGCTGCCACATCTTTTCTCTTAAAACCATATTCGCACAGATAATCTTTTTTATCCATTATTATAAAGATCCTTTCAACTTCTGCATCTTTCCCAACCGCCCAACCGCGTACCCTGAAATAGCGACCAGACTTATTTACAATGAGCGGCGAGTTTTTCGAACCGAGTCTCGTAGTGTTTATATAATCAATAGCTGAATAGGCGGGTTTTGCCTTTGCCCATCTTCCTGCATCCACGTATGGTCCAAAGCTGAAGTACAT
>JAABPS010000105.1 GCA_011391835.1 Desulfobacteraceae bacterium | reverse complement strand
AGAGACGAGATGGCAACATTGTTGAGGTTCATGCCATATTACGAAATATAACCGAAAGAAAGCGGGCTGAGGAAGAGCTGATAAAACACCGGGATAAGCTGGAGGAACTGATTCGATCGCGCACCATTGAAGTTGAAAAGGCCAATGATGACCTGAAAAAAAGCGAGGAGAAGTATCGAACGATTATCGAAAATATTGACGATGGATATTATGAAGTGGATCTAAAAGGTAATTTTACATTTTTTAATCAATCCATGCAAAAAATTCTTGGATATTCATACCAGGAGATGATGGGAATGAATAACAGAGAGTACATGGATGAAAAAAACGCCCAAAAAGTATTCCATACCTTCAACACTGTTTTCAAAACAGGCAATCCAAGCAAAACAGTTGACTGGGAGCTGATCCGAAAGAATGGCGAGATCTGTTACATTGAAACCTCTATTACTCTCATCAGGGATTCAGACAAAAACCCCATTGGATTTAGAGGGGTTGCTCGTGATATTACCGAAAAAAAGCGTTCTGAAGACGCACTGAAGAAGAGTGAAGAAAAATACCGGAACATTGTGGAAAAAATTGAAGAAGGATACTTTGAGGTTGATCTGAAGGGGGATTTAATTTTTTTTAACGATTCTCTTTGCAAGCTGGTCAGGGTTTCACGGGATGAGCTGATCGGCATGAACAACAGGCAATATACGACGCCCGAAACCGCAAAAAAAATGTTTGAGACCTTTCATGAGGTCTTTCAAACGGGTAAACCGGTAACTATCGTTGATTACGAAGTTGCAGGGAGAGATGGCAGTAGTTTCACACTGGCTTTATCCATATCATTGATGAAAGATAATGAAGGGAATCCAATTGGTTTTCGAGGGATCGTGCGCGATGTTTCATCCAGGAGGCAGGCAGAACAGGAAAAGAGAAAACTTGAAGCGCAGTTGAATCAGGCTCAGAAAATGGAATCCGTTGGCACGCTGGCAGGCGGTATTGCGCATGATTTCAACAATCTGCTTATGAGTATTCAGGGCAAAATATCTGTGATGCTTTTTAAAATGGATCCGATGAATGAAAATTATAACAAATTAAGAGAGATAGAGGGCTATATACGAAACGGCGCGGATCTAACCCGGCAGCTTTTGGGCTTTGCACGGGGGGGGAAATATGAAGTCAGGACAACCAACCAAAACGAATTGATTGAAAGCACGTTAAAAATGTTCGGCAGCACCAAAAAAGAAATAAAAATCCACAAAAATTATGAAACGAACCTCATGAGCACGGATGTGGATCAAGGCCAGATCAGTCAGGTGCTGTTAAATCTATACGTCAATGCCTGGCAGGCCATGCCACATGGCGGTGATCTTTTTGTCCAGACAGAAAACATCATGATCGATGATAAAAGCGCTATGATCTATCAGGTGAAGCCTGGAACATATGTAAAGATCTCTATTACAGATAACGGAATTGGAATGAATGAAGAGATACGGAAAAGAATTTTCGAACCCTTTTTTACCACACGAGAAGCAGGAAGCGGAACCGGCTTGGGGCTTGCATCTGCGTATGGCATTATTCAGAATCACAATGGTGCTATCACTGTTTACAGTGAAGAAGGAAAGGGAACAACATTTAATGTGTATCTCCCTGCTTCAGAAAAAATAAGCAATGACAATGTCATTCGAAGTGATATTGCGGTCATAAAAGGGAATGAAACGGTTTTGTTTGTTGATGATGAAAAAAGGGTGATCGAATCTGTTCAGGAGATGTTAACGGAACTTGGATATACGGTGATCGTGGCTGAGAGCGGTGATGAAGCCATCCGCTGTGTGAAAGCACATCCTCAGCAAATCGATTTGGCCATCATCGACATGATTATGCCTGGCATGGATGGGTATGAATTGTATAAAAAGATAAAAACCATTGCAGCAAATCTTAAGGTGCTCCTGTCCAGCGGCTACAGTAAAAGCAGGCATGCCGATAATATCGTAGAGCTGGGATGTGATGGTTTTTTGCAAAAACCCTTTACCCTCCAACAGCTCTCTCAATCGATCCGAACTATTCTGGATCGTCATTAAAAGACGAACAGTTTTCGATTAAAACAGGGGTTATTGGAGCCTGAATATGACCGGCTGTTCCACCCATATATCGACTGTTTTTCTGCCGTCTGTACCGGGTTCAAATATCCAGTCCTTAACGGCTCGAAGCGCAGCGTCATCAAGCATCCAATATCCACTGGATTGAATTATTTCACATTGAGATACTGTCCCGTTTTTATTCACCAGCAACTTAAGTACAACGGTTCCCTGATAGCCTCGTTGCCTGGCGATTCGTGGATACACAGGCGGCTTATTCAGCAAGTCTAAGGGTTTTCCTTTATGAATTACGGAAACAGATTCACGATGATCCGAATGGATAGTATCATTTTGTTTTTTTTCTGTTTGTGTTTGAATACTTTTGTTTTTGTCTCTTAATTCTTTTACGTTTACGTCCGGAGTATGGGTCTGAGATTCTGTCAGATTATTTCTTGGGGATGCCAGAGTCATTTTTAAGACGTTGGTTGACGGCAACATATTAACTGCCCGCGATGGGACCCAAAAATCAGAAATGAAAAGAATAGCGTGGATGACTAATGCAACTATCGCCGCAATGAGTATACGTAATTTCATTGATGATCTGTTTCGGCCTGAAGTGAAACCGTTTCCAGACCGGATGCTCTGATTTGATCCAGTACCCGATATAGATGCTGATACGAAATAGTGCGATCCGCAAAAAGAAGTATGCTGGTTTCAGCTTTATTTTTGGAAGTCACAGATAGGACAGATGAAAGGCTGTCCAGCGATACTTTTTTGTTATCCACATAAATATCCCCGCTTGGTTGAACCGTAACGCTGATGCGCAGATGTTTGTCTGTTTTTGCTGATGACGATACAGGCAGCGAAACAGGAATACCCCGATGAACCGCCATGGAAAGCATGGCGTAAACGAAAAACACCAGCAGCAAAAACATACAATCAATCAGCGGAATCATTTCAATGCGTACTTTTTTGCCTGAATGAATCGTCAGTTTCATTTGCTGCTTCCCTTTTTATTTTCCAGCTGCTTTGGAAGTTTTTCATAAACGATTTCAAGGCTGGTGGCATATTTTTCAATCAACCGAGCGGCATTTTCCACACGGGAATTAAAAAAATTATATGGGATGACAGAAGGAATTGCAATGGCAAGGCCTGCGGCTGTTGTTATGAGCGCTTCTGCGATGCCTGCGGTCACGGCACGCGGGTGTTCAATACCCATTGTTCCCAACGCTTCAAAGGATGTAATGATGCCGGTCACTGTTCCGAAAATACCCAATAACGGTGCAACGGTTATCATGGTATCGAGGATTCCCATGGAATGCCGCATCTCTTTGATTTCGTCCGCAGCGGTGGATTCCATGGCTTTTGACATGGAAAACTCCCGATGCAGAATTCCGCTCACCAGAATTCGGATAATGTAATCTTTGGAACCACGGGTTTTTTTACGAACAGCTTCCCAATCGCCCATACGGCATAGCTCCAATACATCATCCACCAGCGGCTGGTTTCGGCGTGAATCAAGGATCAGCCAAAAGATGATTCGTTCAATCACCACCGTCATGGCAATAAGAGAACACAGCATAAGCGGATACATGACTGGTCCGCCGTCTTTAAATAATTCAATCATTGGTTTCCCTGCAATTCCTTCTAATCCAATTTTATGATTTACACTTATATCGTATTTTTATTAAAATTCAAACGATATCCCGCCAACGTAATTTCTTTCGGGCGCCGGATAAAAATATCGCTGTGTGAGAAATGTGTCCATGACAGCGTATTCTGAATACTTTTTATTGGTCAGGTTATTGATGCCTGCAAAGACTTTTAACATCTTCCATTCATACGAAAGCATGGTGTTTATTGTGTAGTAAGCATCCTTTTTATCAAAGTTATTAGCCTGATCGCTGATGGCGAAATTAGATCCCACATAATTACAATCCGCAGAAAAAATCAAGCCCGGTACCATATCACGAATTTTAAATCCCACGCTGCCTTTGTGTCTGGGGACAGCAGGAATATCATTGGATTTATACGGATTTTTTTCAAAGGTTGCTTTTTCATAGGTGTAGTTTCCAAAAAGCGTTACGTGTTTAAATAGATCCGCATATGCACCCAGTTCAACCCCCTGATGCAGAGTTTCCGGATGATTCTCATTCATGAAAACATCCGGGTTATAGAAAATTTCGTTCTCGATTTCTGCCCTGAAGTAGGTGATGTTTGCCCGGATATCGGGTGTAAAAAAGTGCCGAATGCCTGTTTCATAATGGATGCCTTTTTGGGGTTTTAAATTTGTATTTACCAGAATATCGAATGTGGACCAGTCTTCATAAGCAAGTTCATCTATCAAAGGAAAACGGAAGCTTCGATTCACACGCGCAAACAGGGATGAATCGTCATGATATAAATATGTGATACCCACACTGTAGGCATTTTCACTTTCTCGGACATCATCATCCAGTGTCCCCAACCAGCCTGCCAGGTCTTTTGTGTAAAAATCATATTTGACCCGTTCATGTCTGGCGCCGCATGAAACCAGTAGATTTTTTAAGATTGAAAATTCATTATTAAAGTAGAACCCCATGGAATCTCTGGATACATCCGAAATACCGGAATGAACCAGAGGTGTTCCGGAGTACGCATCCATATCCATATCTCCCCAGTAAAAATCAACTCCGGCGATAAAGGTATTCTCATGCCCAACAATATCCCCCTCCCAGACATATCTGGGAGTAAGGCTCCAGGTATCATTTTCAATATCTCTGGCCTGAGACCAGACGGGATCCGGATATTCAGCGGAGATTTTCTGGTTTTTATACGAAACATCCGTGATGATGTTTCCGTATTTCCCAAGGTTCACATCAAATCCTGACGTAATAAAATAATCCTTTGTTTTAAGTTTATCCTCCGGGTTATTATTGTGCCTGCGATCCGCTTTCTGCTGAAGGTATGTCAAAGGCCCTGGCAGGTCGGCCTCGTCTTCATGATACGATCCATTGATATGAAAACTGATCTTTTCAGTTGGGTCGATAACCAGTTTGCCGCCAACATCCTTTGCTTTGAACTCATTATCGTGCCTGTATCCATCCGTAGAGTCCTGGCTGGCAAATACAGCACCGGACAGTGCTTTGTATCCACCGCTGATATTGGCTTCCTGCTGGTCGCGTCTGTAACTGCCAAACGTGGCTTTTCCTTTTACTTTTAGCTCTTTGGAAGGCGACTTGGTGATAATATTGATGACGCCGCCTACAGCATTATCTCCATAGAGAACACTTCCTGTGCCTCGAACAATTTCAATGCGCTGAACCTGATCCAGCGGAATCTGCGTCCAATCCGTACCGCTGAGATCAATGCTGTTCACTCTCCGGCCATCCACCATCACCAGCGTATTGTACGGGCCGGATTCGCCAAACCCACGCAGATCCACTTGGGACGCTTTGCCATGTCCGAGGAGATCACGAACCACAATGCCTTGTTCGGCGCGAAGCAGATCCGAGATAACTTTCGCGTTTGATTCCTCAATCTCCTTTTCAGTGATCACCGTCACATTGGCGGGTATTTTTTTTACTTCCTTTTCTGATCGAGTGCCTGTGACAACCACTTCATTAAGCCTGTTCGTTTTATTGTTATCCTTTTCATTGTCTTCAGCCAGGCTGAATCCTGAAAATAAAAAACCAGCCAATACACCAAACACCAGTACACGTTTCTTCATATCCGAGACCTCCTTCCCAAATGATGTTTCAGATTCAGAGTCCGGAGCAAAAAAAATCCCCGGACCGAAATAATATCGATCCGGGGATGTCCCTTTTTACCCACCGATCTTCTTTGCCTTTGTCCGCGAAAGCATGAGGCTTTAAAAAATCATAAAAACCTCAACATCCATTCAGGCAGGTCTTCTGACTTCCGGATCATCCTACTAACCGCTCCTTCCCAGCCTGTAGCAGGCAAGTGGTTTATTGCGGTGTTCGTCCCCGATAACAGCGACGGGCTCGTCTCCGATTTTCACGGAGTTCCCTATTAAGCGATATAAAGCACCTGAGTTATTTTTTGGCTGTATAAATTTATAAAAAAAGAAAGTCAAGAAAAAGTTTATGCATTTTTCAGAAATCTTTGCGGAATCAGCGTAATCCTTGGGAATTGGCCTACAGGGCTTTTATCGACTAATAGCTTGCAATCATATGCTTTTTCAAGTGTCTGATAGGTCAGCACTTTTTTGGGAAGGCCTTTTTTGATGATGCGGCCTTTGCTCAGTAACAGCAAATCATCTCCATACATGGCCGCCAGGTTTACGTCATGAGACACCATAATCACTGTAATGCCTTTTTCCTCCATGAGCTTGCGCATTAAATCCATGATTCGGATTTGATGGGCAAGGTCCAAAGATGCAGTGGGTTCATCGAGAAGGATAATTTGCGGATCCTGGCATATGGCCCTGGCCAGAAACACTCGCTGTTGTTCCCCCCCGCTGAGTTGATCCAGTTTGCGATGAACCAGATGATCAACGCCTGTGAAGGAAATGGCCTGCTTGGCGATATCTATATCTTTTTCCTGTTCAACGCCAAGTATTCCAAGGTGAGGGGACCGTCCCATAAGCACCAGCTCAAAAACCGTAAATGAAAAATCACTGGGTTGTTTTTGTTGAACAAAGGCGACATTTCTTGCAAGCGATTTTCTGGAATAGTTCAGTACAGGTTTATCCAGAACCTGAATGCTTCCCTGCTCATGTTTTTCAATGCCGGATATCAATTTTAATAAGGTGGTCTTCCCTGATCCATTGGGTCCGATAATAATATAAAAAGACCCTTTTTTAATTGAAAAGGATATGTCTTTTAATACAGGAATATCCCTGTATGAAAAATGAAGGTTTTTTATTTGAATTGCTGGATTCAAAAGAGATTATCTCCTGGTTCTGACCAGTAAAAGAATAAAAAGAGGTGCTCCGATAACTGCTGTAATAACGCCCGGTGGAATTTCTCCTTGTTCCGGAAGCGCTCTGGATAGAATATCGCACAGAATCATGTAGGCTCCTCCGCCAAGAATACATGCAGGAACCAGCACCCTGTTATCCGGGCCAATTATCAGACGAAACAGGTGAGGAATCACCAATCCTACAAATCCGATAGGCCCGCATGTGCTGACGGTTGCGCTGACCATTAAGGAAGTGATTGCCAGAAGAATCAGCGTCACAAATTTAATGTTTACTCCCATGCTGTGGGCCGATTCCTTCCCAAGCATCATCAGGTTCATGGAATGAGAAAATGCAAAAATAACGGCAAAACAGGGAAGTAAAATAAAGGACAGGATTAATACCTGTCGCAGATCAAGGTTGGAGAGATCCCCCATGAGCCAGAACATGACATTATGCAATCTGGAATCCAGGGTCAGCGATATCAAAAACATAGTCACTGCCCCGCAAAAGGCATTGACCATTACACCCGATAGAATCAACGAATCCTTTTTTAAGATGGCGTGACCGGATGATAAAATGAGAATCAATACAAGTGTGGTCATGCTTCCTGCAAATGAAAAAAGACCTATTCCCGGGAAATATGAAAAACCCGCGAGAATGCCAAGAATTGCGCCAATGGCTGATCCTCCGGATATTCCTAAAATATAAGGCTCTGCAAGGGAATTTCTCAGCAAAGACTGAAAAACAAGCCCGCCCAGAGAAAGGGATGCGCCCACCAGAATGGACAAAAGAACCCTGGGCAAACGGATATGCCAGATAATGGTGTCAGGACTGGTATGGGGAAAATTACCTGTTACGAAAGATGTTGCTACTGCTTTAAATTCATATCCGGATGATCCCATGGAAAGCCCCAGAAACGCTGAAAGCAGAAGAAGTGTCATCAGCAGTATGCTTACCACGAAAAGCTTTTTCAAGAGATACGGTTTTATTGTAGTCATTGATTCACCGGATGAATCGTATTATCAAACATCTCAGGATGAATCAATTTGGCAAGAAGCTCCAGAGCGTCAACAAGACGCGGAGTAGGGCGGTCAAAAATATTGGAATCCACATGATACAACCGGTTGTTTTTTATAGCCGGAATTTGCGGATATTTACTCCACTGGGCTTTTAGCTGGTCAATGGAATCTGTGTTTGTCATGGAAGAGATGATAAATACCTCTGGCATTAGGGAAATTATCTTCTCTTTGCTAAATCTCGGATAAGCGGAATTCCCCTGAGCCAGATTTTTTCCTCCCGCCAGAACAATGAGTTCGTGGATAAAGGTATGGGTGCCGACGGACACAATCGGCGAAATTCCGATCTGAAAAAAGACCGTTGGCTGATGATCCGTTTTTTCGATGCGGTGTGTAATTTGTTTGATTTTGTATCGCATCTCTGTTGTAACGGCGCTGGCCTGGTGATCCGCATTGAGCAATGCGCCGATTTCAAGAATGGTGTTGATAACGGCACCAAGGTTTCTGGGATCGACCGCATACACGGGGATGTTGAGTTTATCGAGCCGGGTGATGACGGATACAGGATTCCCATCCTTAATGGCAATACACAGGTCAGGCTTTAATGATACGATTTTTTCCAAATCCAAATGGACATAGGATCCAACCGTGGGATACGTTGCGGCCTGAGCAGGATAGTC